>JAFTLK010000155.1 GCA_017455975.1 Clostridia bacterium
ACATCCTTTACATTGCCCCAGCGATCGCGGAGGCGGAAGGTGAAGGTATCGTCTGCGGCAGTCAGCGTTTTGCACAGGCTGCCGAGGTTGTTGACAGCCTCAATTTCCTTCGAGACACCGTTGGAGGTCAGATCGATCTGAGCAATGACCTCCTTATAATAAGCATCGGGGTCGATGGGCTGCAGATTTCCTTCTGCATCCTCGGTGTAGTAACCGACGACATAGTCGTAGTCCTCACCCTCGGTGATCTCTTCCTTGACGATCCATTGAACATCAATAACTTTATATGTTTCAAGTCCGCGCAGATTGGTCACGCGAACAACGACATATCCGTTCTTCTCAAAGACAACCGATGTTTCGGCGATCTGACCGAGATCGTTATAGGAAAGCAGGGACAGGTCATCTACCGTATAATCGGGATCTTCCTCCATGAAATCTGTGACAGCAATGGACTTGATGCCGACATCCGCTGCGGCTTCTGCAGGTGTTTGCTCGAGGATGGGAAGATCGGTCTCCGCGGAGGTATCTTCGGCATCCCTGTTGGTCGAAAGTTCAAAATCAGATGCGGAAATATATACGGTCACGGGCTGATTGGTGGGTCCTTCCGCAGAATACCGCACGTCCACATCGGGAGATGTGGTATCGAGGACGATCAGCTCAAACACGGAACCAACGGTATCCGTTACCGTAGTATCGCCGGAAGCATAACTGACATCCACAAGACAGGTAATGATCTTGTTGGTGTTGGCGGTATCATTCACCTCATAAACCAAACGGGTGTATCCGTCAGTATCATTGCCTTCACACAGACTGTAAACCCGTGAAAAATCGGGCTCGGACATATACCCTTCGGTATAACGGTAACCGCTTTCGCTGACCTCTGCACCGTACATGACAGCAGTCTTGCCGTCTTCACTGCGTGCTTCCAGAACTGCGTAGACATACGAGTGAACGCCGTCATACGGGTCATATACTTCAAGCTCCTCCGCTGTGGTCGGGATCCACTGTGACATATCCGTGGTATATGTGGAGGAGTAATACAGTTTGACATCGACCGGAGCCTCACTGCCGAAGTGCACATATACCGTATAAGGATCGTCTGCTGCTTCCTCGTCATATTCGGACAGATCCTTTACATGGATGGTCTTCCGATAGACACGTCCGGCCTCATCGGCAAAGTAGACGGGCGTATCGCCGAGGCTGTCTATGATCAGCATTGTATCGGTGGAATAAGAAGCGGCATACTTTGTGATATATTCCGTGAATGCGACCAGTGTATCGTCAGTCGAGGTATCAAGTCTGCCGTCAGACAGGGACAGCGATGCCATGTCGGACGGTACCTTGTCACCGGGCAGGACATAGACGGGGACCGTCGTTTTCAGCATGATCGCCGCACGGTCGTAAGCAAATGCCGGTACACAGTATGCACCCTCTATCTCAGCGGTTGCATTGATGAGGATCATACTGCCGATGGTCTGCTTGGCGGTATTGCCGGCAGCATCCTCTACCTTGGCAGCCAGAATGTAGCCCTTTTTATTCAGCGCTTCCCACTCTGCCATCCATGCAAGATATGCCGCTGCATCGGTATCCGGGTCAGGCTTCTTGCCCGCCGGCAGAATTTCTTCATCACCGTATGCAAACAGGTTGAAGTTCATATCGACTGTACCGTCGGGATAAGCCGCGGTGACCGACTGATCGACGATCTTGATGTTTTCGGGCAGAGGTCCGAACAGGTCGTCCGCAATCGTGTATGGATCAACGGACTCAACAGTGTACTGCGGAGCACCGGTATTGTCCGGACTATACTCACTGTTATCAACAATCTTACCCTCTATAACGGCGAAGCCCGTCAGATCGTCCAGTGCCTCGAGGATGTCAAAGCTGATGTCATGGTCCTGACGGAGGCCGGATTCCACGGCAGTTCCGTAAACATTCTCAACATAGGGGACATCCTTGTCAATGCAGATGACTTCGATCGGAACGCTGACGCTGTTGCCGACCGCATCGCTGACAATGATGTTCACGGACAGATTGGAAAGCACCTCTACATTCACGGTCTTGGAGGATGCGGTGATCTCTCCTTCCGTGAGATTGACCATCGTGTAAGCATCGAGCATGCAGGTGATTTCCTCGGGCGAGGCGTAATCGTCGGAGACGATCAGCGTACCGGTAACCGACTTGTTGGTCAGATCGGGCTGCTCCATATTTAACCGATACTGCGGAGCGCGGGTATCGAGGATCACACATGCTTCTTCATTTACCGCAATGAATTCGGGACGAATGGTATCGGGAACGGTATCGGAGGAGGCAAATGCCGCCTGCATGAAGATCTGGTTCATGCCCTCGTTCAGTGCGATGGGTGCATAGACCTCGATTTCGGCATGCAGACCGTCGTCATCCATACTTGTGCCCCATGCGGGCCATGTCTGCCATGCGCTGTAATTGATGCCGTCTGTGGAGAAGCGGTAGAACAGGCTCTGCTTTGCATCAAAGTAATCGGCATTTTCAATATGCTCGTCCACACGCCAGCATACGGTGATATCATCGCCGCCGGTGATCGGAACTCCGTCATATTCGGTTTCCACCATGATACCCTCAAAGGTGATCTCCGGTGCTGCGGTACGGATACTGAAGGTTTTACTGTCCGAAACCGAGGTCTGACCGTTGACATCAACGGCGGTCACCCGGATCTGATATACGCCGGTGGCACCGGGCGCGAGCAGGATCTCCGCATCGACAACGGGAAGACCGGCCGGCAGTGCTGTGACCTCACCGACTGCATTGCCCCGGGCATCGATCAGCTGATAGGTCAGCGTTTCAATGTTCGTCAGGTCCTTGACATTGACGGTCATACGCTCCGTATCGGAAATCACACTGTCCGCACTCTTGAAGGAGATCATCGGATTTGTGTTGTCAAAGAAGAAGTCTCTTGTATACGTTGTACGGCTGCCGTCGGGCGTGGTGACGGTATATTCCAGCGTATATTCGCCGTTGAGCAGTACCGCCGTACTGCTGCCGTCCAGATACTGTCTGGATTCGCCGGGATTCTGTCCGCTCGTATAACGGGTCAGACGTGTCGTATAGAGGTTCTTGCTGATCCAGCGATAATCGACTGTATTGTGAGAATTGGTCTCAAATGCGATATTGTATGCAGGTCTGCCGGGAGTGACATCATCGACGATGATCTCACAGTCCGACTTGACATTATTGATGGAAATCTTCGTATAATTGCGGCCCTGCGCATCGGTTCCGGCTGCTTTTTCATCTCTGGAATCGTTGCCTGCCGCGTCCACGGTATACCAGTAGAGCGTACCGTTGAAGAAGTCGCCGTCCGGCACTTCCAGAACGACTGTCGTACCGGCCCCACCCATCTGATCGATGAAGCCCCACTTTTCAAAGACGGTGTCCTCCGGACCGCTCGTCTCGGGCTTGACCTGAGATGCATCGGGAACGGCATATCCGTCGCGGACGAATGTGTAATAGAGCCGTCCGGTACCGGTTGCATCGGTGATGGCGAAGGTATACTCACCGCGCTTCGCACAGTTTGCAAGTGCACGCTCCGAAACGGTAAACGAACTGCGCGGCGCAACGGTGTCAAGCATGACGGGAAGCTGTGTCGTCGTCACGTTGTTGGCAAGGTCCCGGGAGGTGATCTTCAGAAGGTAGGTTCCCTCCGCCTTGTCCTTCGGAACGATGGTATATTCCGCATTGGAAGCATACGGAACCTTCGTGGTCGGATTGGTCTTGTAGTTTTTCAGCGCCTTGACCGTTGTACCGTCGGTCTCATAAAGCTGATAGGAGAACATGCCGGCGGTTCTTGTGCCGTCGTTGTTCTGAACGTAAATATCACCGTTGACCGCAGCCTCCGGGATATCGAGCTTGAACGAATGCGACGCCGCATAGAAATCAAATCCGGTGCTCAGATCGAGCGCTTCCCCGTCCTTTGTAAGAACGGTCTGCTCAAAACCTTTGGTATCGACCTTGTGCGTCGAAATGTAAGAGGAATACTTTGCACCCGTGCGGTCCAGCGTGTGGGTGCGGCCGTTGTATTCCGCAGCGGCGTTTTCAAGCACGACTGTAATGCCGCAGCCGTCTTCGTTTGCATAGTCTGCGGGTGCACTGCATGTCAGATACACATTGCCGCCGCTGTAATACGCGCCGGAGGAGACGGTGATATAGTCTTCCGTATCGGTCTCACCGTAATAGATCTTCGCCGTCGTCGTGCCGTTGTTGATATTTGCGGCAAGTGTCTTCGCGATGGTCGGCGCATAATAATGCTCATAGCTGATGACCGGAATTCGGATCTCCAGCCTGTTGTATTCGGATGCGGTCGTATAGAAATTGTTGTCGCGGACGGGTGTATATGCCCGGCTGACCGCACTGGCATCTCCGAGGTCGAATCCGGTACGGATCAGACGGAAGGATGTTTTGTCATACGATTTTTCGTCGTAATCATACTCGTAGTCGATCATCGAGTTCAGCGTAAAGCTGTAGATCTTGTTCTTCTTCATGAATGCAAGAAGCGCATTGGTATACAGCGTAATGCCGTCGTCGAACCCGAGCGAATTGTTCCGTACCTTAGCAAGCCCGTTATCGGTCAGAACGGTGAATCTGTTCAGACTGGACAGACCGTTATAGGTCGTGCCGGCAGAAGAAAACGTCAGGCCGACAGCACCCGGGTAATCGAAAATATTGTAGGAATTTTCAAAGTACCGATCTTTTACCTGCCCGTTCCAGAACAAATTGATATCAGACTGCCCGGAGGTGACATCGGGGGCATAATATACGGTTCCGGAAAAATCGTCATAAAAGTTGCCGCAGTCCGTCACATACCGATCGGTGGAGCCGGCGATGCCGTACAGTTTTTCGTACTTGTTGAACCACTTGTCAACGTCCTGATGGATCTCGGTTCCGTCCGGCAGGTAGAACTTGAACCATGCGATGTGAACGGCGTCAATACCGCTCTTATGTGCAAGACCGACGCGTTTGATCTGCCACGGCTGCAGCTTCAGATTGAAGCTGTAGGTGCGGTCATCGTTCTTTTCAAAGTCGTCGGCCCCGGAATTCATCTTTATGTACTGCGTCTGTCCCTCGACCGTTTCAATGGCACAGTAAAAATCATTATCTGTACCGCCGCGCTTCACGCCGCTGTTTTTGACACGGATCTTGTATGTGTATTCAGACGCGATACTGTTCAGCTTCGCCTGTGCAGGTACACCCAGCACCGGAAGCACGGTCAGCAGCATCGCTGCTGTGACGATCCATGTGGTCACACGGCGCAGCATTGTTTTCAGTTTTCTGATAAGGCATTCCTCCTTGTTATCGTGTCCGGCCTGCGGACAGAGGCGGGACGGGCAACCCCCTCCGCCCGGGAACCTGTTACACGGTTTGATGCTTTACAACCGTCTTGCTTCGCTGAGGCAACACGTCCAAGCATACTTATATTGGGAATATTATACCGCAAAGCAGCATCCGTGACAAGCCGTCTTGCGCGAATGGTACGAATTTCTACGCGAACGGGAAGCCCGGTATCCGGCAAAATGATTGACACGCGGGAAATTTCCGTGTATAATATAAATGGAAGCATGGCGTCGATTCTGCGCCGTAGCGTACCGTAAATCTACCCGGACGGTGACAGATATGAAACAGAATGTGCTCCGCTGGCTGCTGCCGGCACTATCACTTGCAGTATGCGTTGTTTTCTGCACGACCTTACTTATCTATGTAAAACCGATGGAGGATATCTCCCTGGATCTCTCACTCGGATTTTCGGAGGAAGCGATCCTCGACGATCCCGTCGAATATGACGAAAAGGGCTGGCAGGTCTGCACGCGTGAGGGTGACACGGCCACCCCACTGACACCGGACGGCTTCGGCGGATATTCCGGGCTTGCACTGGGGCAGACCTTTTATTTTTCCCGCGTTCTGGAGGAGGCTCTGGACAGTCCGACGCTGCAGATCGCACCGGGCGAGGCCATGTTTTCGGTCTGGCTGGACGACACGCTGCTGTATACCGATGCGCCCGCACTGGATAACCGCATCGGTGCACTCACACTGCCGATGAACGACCGGTACAGACCCGATCCGATCAGAATCTCTCTGCCGCTGGACTATCAGGGAAAAACACTGACCATCGCGCAGGCATCGCCGACCTACATGGAGACATCTCGGCTCAGTGTCTATCCGGCCGCGGTGCATCTGTACTGCGGATATGCCTATGAGAGCAGCCTGATCTCCGAGAGCTTCACCACTGCGCTTTCCGCCGCATTTCTGTTTGCCGCCGGCATCGTCTTTTCGCTGGCTGCGGTACACTTCTGCGAACCGAATCTGCTGTTTCTTGCAATATCGGCATTTTTGCATATGACGCAGTCGCTGATACAGACGAGCTTCTTTTTTCACTATTTCGGTACCATACACAACACAGCCGTCAGCCTTCTGCCGTCGGTCTCCATCGCTGCACTTCTGCTGTTTTTATCCATGCGGGCGGACAAGTACCGCATAACCGCCCTGCTGCCGACACTGCTGTATTTTGCTGTGGTCGCGGCCAACGGAATCCTCCACATACTGCTTCCTCATTTTTCCGTCGGCATGGTGCTCCCGAAGCTTCTGCATACGTATCTGCCGGGCTGGATCTCACTTTTCTGCCTGACCGTGATCCTGTTTCTTGGATGCCTGCACTGGCGGCATTCGTCGTTCTTTTACCGTATCTTTGTCCCCTGTGCCCTTGTGGGAATCATTCTGTATCTCCCCTATACCGTACTGATTGCCCAGCGCGGCGTCTTCTTCGGGCAGCTCGTCCTCTCCCTGCGGTCGGGTCAGGTCACATATCTGTGCCATTACCTGTTCCGTCCGGTCACAGCGGCAGCTCTGCTCTCCGCTGCCGTCGATGTCATCCGCACGGAAACAAACCGCCGTGCAGAGAAGGCTGCCATGGACGAGCACCGTGAGATGATCCTCGGCAGTTATGAGAATATGCGGCGTCAGAACGAGGAGATCATGAAGCTCCGCCATGATATGATCTCCCATTATGAAGCACTCCGCGGCATCGTCGGCGACAACGCCGCCGGTGCGTATCTTGATGAACTGATCGGACAGAACAAAAAGATACGTTCTGTCATACAAACCGGAAACAACATGCTCGATATCATTCTGAACAACAAGCTGAACGCTGCCGCAGAAAAAGGGGTCAAAACGGACATTGTCCGCGCCGAGGCACCGCAGACACTGCCGCTGTCCGATGCGGATCTGTGCTCTCTTGTCATGAATATCATGAACAATGCAGTCTCTGCCGCTGCCAATGCCGGCGTTCCGCAGCCGTTCATCCGGCTGGACATCCACGTCAGAAACGATCATCTGGCATTGACATGCGAAAATTCCGCTGACACGGGCCGGATCCGCGCCGAAGAAAAACAAATGACCGTGCCGAGGCACGGTCTTGGACGAAAGATCATCCACAGAATCATTGAACAGTATCACGGTCTGATCGACACCGTCTCCGACGGCGAGACCTATTCAGTCCGCATCGCTATCCCGCTGTTCAGCGAGACCGATGTCAATCCGTAATATAATCCAGAAACTTTTTGTTGCATTCGGCATACCGTCCTTTTCCGATAGGGACGGTATGTCCGTTTTTCAGGACAAATTCATAACGACGGATGGATTTTGTCCATGCGAGATTGACAATGAAGCCCCGGTGGCAAAGTATGAAATCGGTCTTCGGAAGCTGTGCCTCGACCTCGCTGTACTTCATGCGCGTCTCAAAGGTCTCCTCCTCCAGCACAAACCGCGTTCCGCGGTCGTAAGCCTCTACATACTGGATCTCCGCAAACGGTATACGATGCAGTCTGCCCTCGGTCTGTATCAAAAGCTCCCGCCGCCCCTGCATGCCGCGGCAGCAGTACAAAAGTGCCTCCCGCAGTTTTTCTTCTTCCGGCGGCTTGGCAAGGTACCGCTGTGCACAAACCTCGTATCCGCGCAGTGCAAGCTCTCTGTTGCAGGAGATAAAAATGATCTTTGTGCGGTCATCCCGCTCCCGCAGACGCTCTGCCAATGTTATGCCGTCCATTCCCTCATCCATGATAATATCCAGAAGCAAAATCTGATACTGCGTCCCCTGCTCCAATGCGTTCATCAGCGCGTCGGCGGTTTCATATTCCGTTATGGAATGCGGAATATTCTCGTTATGCAGAATTGAGGCAGACAGCTCCGAGATCAAAGCAAGATCGCGGGGGATGTTATCACAGACAGCAATCTTTATCGGCAGGGTATGCGGCATGGTGGGGCTCCTTTCAGGCAACAGGATCTGTTATTGATATATTATACACCCATCCTGCAAAAAAATCCAGAGAAATTTGTAAATTTCCCTGTTTTTTTACAAAATCGGCCGCATTTCCCGGAAAACAGTGCATATTTCCTTGACAAAACAGGCTTTTTATGATAACATATGAAAAACGAAACAAGGAGATGTCAGGAGGCCGGTCCTCCTGATGACGGAAAACATGAAATACAACAATCGCACAGCCGCCGGTCTGCTCGCCCTTCTTCTGATTTCAGGCACGATCACTTCATGCGGAGACAGCAGCACCGCTGCCCCCGGCGCCGACACTGCGGCAGACACTACCGATGCAGTCACAGATGCCGTCACCGCCGAACAGGAAGCCGACCGTCTTGCGGAGCTTGGTGACCGCGACTTTACCGGTCAGACCTACACCGTACTCGACTCCAACCCCAACGATGCAATGCACATCAACATTCCCGGCGACACACAGACAGGTGAGCTCATCAACGATACCCTCTGGTCCCGCGATGCTTTTCTGGAAGAAACCTACGGCATCACCATCAACTACGAACAGAAGACCTCCGGCGGCGCGGCTCTGCTCCGTGCAAGCGTCATGGCAGGCGACCGCGCTTATGATCTCGTCTTTGCAACGGCCGGCGGCGATATGAAGACGATGACGACACAGGGTGTCCTTGCCAATCTGTGCGACATGGAACATCTGTCGCTTGACCAGAAGTGGTGGTCCTCGCTGATGTACGATACGCTGCGCTTCAATGACGCGATGTACTTCACCACCGGTGATATCACACCGACCATGTACCAGATTGCCGCTTGTACATTCGTCAATACCAAGCTCGCAGATGACTATGACATCGAATGTGACTTTGTCGCAGAAGTCAGAAACGGTACCTGGACATGGGATCTCGTCGGTGAGCTGTCCAAGGACATCGCGCAGGATCTCAATCAGGACGGTCAGTGGGCGTATACCGATGACCTGTTCGGCAATATCGGCTGCTTCTCGACCTATCTGATTCCCGGATGCGCCATCGATTATGTCACGCTCTCCGAGGACGGCAGCAGCCTGTCCCTCGCACCGATTACCGACCGTACCGTCGATGCCGTCGAAAAGCTGCAGCGCGTGTTCCCGCAGAAGAGCATCAAGTCAAGCGGCAACGACTTCTCCAACTCCGCATTCAAGGAAGACCGCGCGCTGTTCCTGACGCACATTACCGAAAGTGCCGCAGTACATCTGCGCGATATGGAAAGCGACTACCTGATCCTGCCCGTTGCAAAGCATGATGCGGCGCAGGACGGCTACCGCACCGGCGTCAACCTGTGGGCAACCGCTTATGTCGGTGTTCCCGCAACGGCGGCAGATGAAAAGACCGGCTTTATCACCGAGGCGATGGCGTACTGGTCCTACAAAAATATGCGTCCGATCGCATTCGATCTGACCTATAAGGCAAAGACGGTCCGCGATGAGCGTTCTGTCGAAATGCTCGATATCGTCTTTGACAATCTCTACTGCTCCTTCTCCGACCTCTACAACTTCGGCGGTCTTAACGATGTCTACTGGAGCATTCTCTGCTCTGACGAGGGGATTGCCTCCGCGGTGGAAGCGATCTCCGGCAAGGCCGAGGGCGCCATTAAGGACTTCATCGAAACATGGGGTAATACGGAACAGTAATCCCCGCTGTCCGCACAGATCCGCAGCCGATCCGATCGGCTGGCAGAAACAAAAAAGAATGCCCGCATCCCCGATTCTTTCCGCTCCTCCTGCCTTGCGGCGGGAGGAGTGTTTTTTTCGGGTGATACGCACGCCCGTGCGTCGAGCAAGGATATATCCGGAATGAAATCTGTTATGAATCACAAAGAATTTTCCAAACGCTGTGTACTTCTGCTCGGGCAGATCCTGATTCTCAGACGGAAGTTCCGACCGGTGCAGCTGCTGCAGCTCTTTGAGGCATCGAGCGGCAGCAAGTTTGCTAGCGATAAAGCGATTCTCTCAAAATAAGTCAGTTCAAAACAAACGGGGGTTGTTGCATTTGAAAAATCATTGAGCAAAGGATAACTCCCTCAGTCAAAAAAAAGACGCAGAAGCGTCTTTTTTTTGCCAGCTCCCTCGGCAGAGGGAGCCTAAAATACGCCTCCCTCTGCCGAGGGAGGTGGCTCACCTTCGGTGAGCCGGAGGGAGTTTTTGACACATTGATCTAAATGCAACAGTCCCCTCTTTTTTATGCTGTTTTGGACGGCTTCCCGTCACCGATCAGCGGCAGAAACGGGTTTCTGCGTGTGCAGAAGCATGCCGAGTGCCATCAGTGTCAGCGCCGGAT
>JAFTLK010000156.1 GCA_017455975.1 Clostridia bacterium
CCTCGCTCGGTCTGTTAAGAAAGCTCCAGCAGAACCGCACAATCGGCAAGTGTCCGCTTGACCTCACAATCGGTAAAGGAGAGCCGTCTGCCGCCGCAGGTCATGCGGTGGCTGCAGGTGCCGCAGCGTTCGTTGCGGTGCGCGCCGATGCCGTGCTTGGCGTTTTTGCCCTGCATGGCAATGGGCAGAAATTCAACGGGACGGCCCTCTTTTTTGCGTAAAAACAGTTCTTTTGCCGTGCGGCCGAATTCTTTGAGCAAAACGGTCTGCTCACCCTCTGTGCGTTCCTCCGGATTTTCGGGATACGCGTCGATCAGTGTAATGCCGTCGTCGGCGTATTCGATGAGCTTTGACAGAATGTCAGGCTTTTTGACGTTATAAGAAAAGCGGACACCGACAACAGGCGCACTGTCTCGGTACTGCACGTATTTCTCTGCGGGAACGATCAGCCGGTCACACGGGAAATCGCCGTCCTCGGTCAGGATGACGGTCAGGGTCAGCCCCATTTCCTTTGCGGTTCTGCAGAGCAGATGTGCATTATCTGTGTTGTTTGTGTCGCCGAGCAGAACGGGGCAGGTGATGCCGTCAAGGGAGGCTGTCGGCGAAACCGAGGTCAGCGTGCAGAGGCTGGGCGCTTTTTCCGCATCGAAGGGAACGTCGGTGTAGAGCAGACCCGCCTTGTGCTTTTCGAGAATGGCGGCATAGGTTTCATCGACCAGTCGGCTGTCGTATTTTGCCATATCGTAACGGATCGCGGAGGGACAGTCTTCCGGAAGCGGAAGCGTCAGATACGCGAGCATTTTGTATGTGATCTCATCAACGGCAGCGGCGTATCCGGATGCTTCATCCAGCACGATCCGCTGTCCGGCGAGTTTGAAATAATGTACCATGGTCAGTTTCCTTTCATCGGTGCTGCGGTCATATCTTAATTATACTACCCATCGGGCAAAATAGCAAGAGGTTTGCATGAATTTTTTTGTCCGATGTTCCATCTGCGCCGCCTATGTGTTCGTTTTTTGAAAATCATTCAGCATTCATGCTTTATTCACAATTATGTATTACAATAGAATGTATGAAAAATGTAATTCTGCCGGAACTCCGGCAATGGCTTGAACATGCGGGAATCCCGGCGGTGGCGGCAGTGCCGTTTTCCCGCTGTCGGGTCATAAACCCGCAGAAAATGAAACGGGACGGGCTTGATCCCGATACCCTGCAGACGGCGCTTGTGTTCGTCGTTCCTTATGACACGGGCGAGACGGGGGAGACGAACATTTCCCGGTATGCCGTCCCGCGCGATTATCATCTGTTTTTTCAGATATGCTTTTCCGGTCTGCTGCCGTATCTTCGTACCCGTTATCCGGATGCGGTCTTTCTGGGATACGCTGACAATTCGCCCATCGATGAGCGCCGCTGTGCGGCGATCGGCGGGCTTGGGGTTCTCGGTGACAACGGTCTTCTGATCCATCCTGTCTGGGGCAGTTATGTGTTCATCGGCGAGGTGCTGACCGATCTGCCGACGGAGTGCTTTTATGCTTTGGGGACATACGATGCGCAGGCATTCGACGCACCGCTCGGGCAATGCATGCATTGCGGAGCCTGCCGCCGTGCCTGTCCGATGCTGCACAATCCGTTCGGCATTGACCGCTGTCTGTCCGAGGTGACGCAGATGCGTCGCTTTGAGGCACAGGAGCCCGTGAACGTGCACGAAGCACCGGAGCAGACCTATGAACACTATCTGCGTTATTACGGCTCTGCGTGGGGCTGTGACCGCTGTCAGACGGTCTGTCCGCATAACCGAACTGCACAGCCGACTCAGGTTCCGTTTTTTATCGGACAGCGCCGCCCGTATCTGACTGCGGCGGATGTGTCGGGCATGGATGACGCACAATTCAATGACCGCGCGTATGCGTGGAGAAAGAGACCTTGTATTATGAGAAACCTGACCCTGCTTGAAAAAGACCGCGCCGCCGGCGTTCCGGATGTCAGTATCCTTGAAGCCGTTGCCGATGCCGTCCGTGCAGCCGGCGCGGTGATGCGTTCTGCGCATGATGTGGAGGCGCAGAAGGATGCCATCGACGAAAAGGCCGGACCTGCGAACTTTGTCACGGTGTATGACATCCGTGTACAGAACATGCTGATGGAGGCACTCCACGGTATCCTGCCCAAGGCACAGTTTTTTGCGGAGGAAAAGGAAAACGATCCTGCAATCCTGCGCGAGGGCTATACCTTTATCATTGACCCGATTGACGGCACGACCAACTTTATCCATAATTACGGAATGTCTGCCATTTCCGTGGGACTTCTGTACTGCGGGACACCGGTGTACGGTGTGATCTTCGATCCGTACCGCGAGGAACTGTACGAGGCGCGCCGCGGACTTGGTGCCTTCTGCAACGGGCGGCGCATCCATGTTTCCGACAGACCTGCGGAAAAAGGCGTATTTGCAGTCGGTACGGCGCCGTATTACCGCGAGACGCTTGGCGATGCGACGTTTTCGATGATGCGTGCGCTGTTTGATGCAGGTGTCGATATCCGCCGCCTCGGTTCCGCCGCGCTCGATCTGGCTGCGGTTGCCTGCGGACGGGCGGACGGATATGTTGAGCTGCTGATCTCGCCGTGGGATTATGCGGCAGGGGCGCTGCTGGTTGAAGAAGCAGGCGGCATTGTCACAGATCCGTACGGTGTACCGATGCAGTATGCGCATCCCTCCGGCATCTGTGCGGGAACTGCAAAGACGCATCCGCTGCTGCTGGATGCCTGCAGACAGTAACTTTGGACAATCGCCGGTGCTTCCGGCATGTCATAAATATTTTATTTTTTTGGAGGTATTAACCCATGTTGGAATTTCTCAACTCGATTCTGGCATCTCTCGGTTCTCTTGCGATGTCGGTCGGTATGAAGCTGATTTATGCGGTTCTTCTGCTTATTATCGGTTTCAAAATCATCTCCGCACTTTGCAGAAAGCTGGAAAACAGCAAGGGCTTTCAGAGCCTGGAAGCCAGCGTCTCCAAATTCCTGCTCAGCATTCTCAGATTCGGTCTGAATGCAGTTGTCATTATTTCGGCGGCACTGGTACTCGGCGTCCCCGCCGCATCCTTTATCGCCATTCTCGGTTCCGCCGGACTGGCAGTCGGTATGGCACTGCAGGGTTCTCTGTCCAATCTGGCAGGCTCCATCATGCTTGTCATCTTCAAGCCGTTCAAGGTCGGTGATTTCATCGAAGCGGCTGGCGTTGCCGGTGTCGTCGAAGAGATCAACATCTTCTATACCATCATCAACACCGTCGACAATAAGCGCATCACACTTCCCAACGGCACGGTTTCCAACGGTACCATCGTTGACTATTCCACCAACGAGACACGCCGTGTTGACCTGACGTTCGGCGCAGCGTACGGCACCGATGTCGCACAGATGAAGGCGCTGATGATGCAGGTTGCCGAAAACCATCCGCTCGTTCTCAAGGATCCCGCGCCCGCAGCGCTGTTCCTTGCACAGAACGACAGCTCTCTGGATTTCGTCCTCCGCGTCTGGTGCAAGAGCGCAGACTACTGGACGGTCAACTTTGAGGTTCTCGAGCAGGTTCATGCTGCCATGCTTGAAGCAGGCATTGAGATCCCGTTCCCGCAGATGGACGTTCATGTCAAAAACGATTGATATCCCGTACATGCATAAGAAAAACCCGGCCGCGGCCGGGTTTTTCTTTGTGTCGTAATGCTTACAGCGTAATGGTTCCGACGGGAGTAATAACCAGACCCTCGGCATCGTGAATGCCGGCATCGATGGGCTTGATCTCATAGGACGCATAGCCGTCTGCCGTCGGCTTGAGACCGAGGACATAGGCATGGTACAGATAGGTCGGGATTGCAGACCAGCCGTGGCAGAGAGAGCCTGCATTGCTGAATGCGCGCGCACCGTCAACGGTTTCGTAGAACGTGGTCGCATTGTTGTACAGCATCCGGCCGAAGACATCGGCGATTTCGTCAAAGACCGCCTTTGCGTACTTGGTCGGACGGCGAAGCAGGGATTCATACTTGAAAATAGAGTGGCTGAGCGTGACAGGCAGCATCGTCTTTGCGGCAAGTGCTGCAAGAACGCGGTCCTCGCGGTCGGCAGGACAAGCGTCAGCATAAACGAGCAGTGCGTTTGTCAGCTCGGCGTAATGGTACGGTTCTGTGTCCTTTTTGATATAGGATGCATAGACGCCGTGTGCCTCATCCCAGAAAGCCGCATTGATGCGTGCGTCAAGCTCCGCTTTCTGTGCAAGATATGCCTTGGATGCAGTATGGTTGCCGAGCGATGCCTCCAGCTTTGCAAGAGAGGAGAGTGCCAGGGAGAAGAATGCGTTCATCGGTGCATCGTAGGTACGGTCATCCTCTTCCATCGAGCCGCCGATATGACCGTCAAGACCGGACTGCCATTCGTAGAAGTTCCAGTACTTGCTTTCCTTGCGGCACTTGAGAAGCTGCTTTTCGTTGTCCAGCTGGGCGGTGAAAGCGGCGACGATGGCACGCGCGGTCGGCATCATTTCCTCGGCAAATGCACGGTCGCCCGAGTACAGCAGATATTCCTGCAGCTGGGTGACGAAAATCGCGGAGAAGGACGGGATCGTGATCGAAACAACGGCGGGTGAGCAGAGCTCCAGCATGCCGTCTTCGCGCAGAGACAGCGCCATCAGACGGATCGATGCCTTTGCAAATTCAGTTTCGCCGAAGGTGTAGTATCCGCAGAGCATCTGGTTGCGGCTGTCCATGGAGTACAGCGACTGTTCGCGCCACGGGCAGTCCTCATAATGCTCATGCATACAGGTCTGCAGGGTACGCAGGCAAACCTCGTAGATCTTGTTGTGCAGATGGTCGGCGCACTTGAAGTACGGTGTGTAATCGAGCGGATAATCGGTCGGCTTGATGCCGGCATAATACAGCGTTGCGCGCTCGGAATAGATGTGCAGCTGCAGGTAGCGCAGACCGAGGCGCAGGAAGGGACCTGCGAACGTATTGCGTCCGGCATGTGCCTTGTAGCGGAGCGCGAAACAGCGTCCGATCCAGGTTCTCGGGCGGAGATCATCGAGGTGTTCACCCCAGCCGATAAGGATCTCCGTATCTTCCGGAACGTCAATGTCGATGGAGAAAATACCTGCGGATTCCAGACCGAGGTCAAATGTCAGATACATACCGTCGGCAATATTGTCACAGTGGTCACAGTGGAATGTGATGCCGTCTGCATTCGGGAAGACAACATTGCTGCCTCCGTGGTGACCGCAGAGCGTGCCCTGATCTCTTGCGGAGAGGAACGCATACTGCATCTTCTGCGCGATGTTCAGATTCTCCATGCGGGTGTCCATAAAGACACCCTGAGCACAGAGCAGGGAGGACTGGTTCTCGCCGATAACCAGCTTTTTGATTGGGCGCGGATAAAGCTCCTTGGATTTATCGGTGATGTCTGCGGGCGTCAGCGCAGGGGCTGCATGTTCACCGGTTGCGTCGTAATGATAGGTAAATCCGAGCTGGCCTGTGACGATCTCGACCGGCCCCTGCTTATAGCACGGGTTGATGGCCATCATCGTTTCCTCGGAGGAGATGATGAACAGCGCATCGTCCGCATACACTTCATATATGACACCGGGCTTGCCGATGCGGTAAGTCGAGAAGTTGCGGTTTCTGCAGTGCACGGTAACCTTGATCTCATTTTTGCCGGGAACAATGCCGGTAAGTTCGATTGTATCATAGACCTTATATGTCTCGTAATCGGAGAACTGACCGAAGTTGATGAGTGCGCCGTTGACATAAACGGCATAGTTTGCATCGGCGGAGATATACATGGTATACTTGTCGGCCGGTGTATCGACGGTAAAGGTCTCATAAAAGTCGATGTAGACATTTTCCGCATCGTTGTATCCGTTTTTCCAGAGCCAGCTTGCGTTTTCAAATAGTTTCATTGGAAGATTCCTCCGTTGTTTGTTTTCCGGGGGAGGTGCGTCCGCCCGGATGCTTTGTGTTTATTATATCGCATTGTGCCGGAAATTGCAAGAGGTTGGCATGAAATTTACGTTTTTGACGAAAAACAGCACCGAGGTATCGCAAACCTCAGTGCTGTTGGATGTATGGATTTATGCGTTTGCGGCAGCCGCTGCGGCTTCCTTGGCCTTGCGTTCGCGCTCGGCCTTGACTTCCGCTTCCTTCTGCTGGTTCAGACCCTTTGCCATCTTGCGCTGTGCCATGACGAGCTTGTAATAGATACCCTTCTGGGCAAGCAGCTCGGCATGCGTACCGAATTCGGCGACCTTACCCTTATCGAGGACAAGCAGCTTGTCGGCGTTGCGGAGCGTGGACAGACGGTGCGCGATGGCGAGTGTGGTTCTGCCGGCGCAGACGCGGTTGAGGGCGTCCTGAATGAGCTTTTCGGTCTCGGTATCGAGTGCTGCGGTTGCTTCGTCCAGAATCAGGATGCGCGGGTTGTGGATGACCGCACGGGCAATCGCGATTCTCTGACGTTCACCGCCGGACAGGGAGTAACCCTTTTCACCGACGATCGTGTTGTAGCCCTCGGGCAGATTGAGAATGAAGTCGTGTGCGTTTGCGACCTTTGCCGCCGCAATGACTTCTTCATCGGTTGCATGCGGCATGGAATAACGGATGTTGTCGCGGATGGTACCGGAGAACAGGAAGGTTTCCTGCAGAACGACACCCATCTGCGAACGCAGGGCGTTCTGGGAGATGTCCTTGATGTTGACATCGTCGATCAGGATCGCGCCTTCGTTGACGTCGTACAGACGCATGATGAGGTTGATCAGCGTGGTCTTACCGGAGCCGGAGTGACCGACAATACCGATCATCTCGCCTGCCTTGATGCTGACAGAGACATTTTCGAGAACGGGGTTGTAGGATTCGTAACCGAATGTGACGTTCTTGACCTCAATATCACCCTCGATGCGGATATCGATCGGGAGGCTGATATCGGAGACCTCCGGATTTTCTTCGAGGATTTCGAAGATCTTGGAGGTTCTGGTCAGAAAGTCGGAGATGACACGCGGCAGGGAGGTAAACGACTGCAGCGGTGCGTAAATCATGTTTGCGTAAGAGGTGATCTGGGACAGCTGACCCATCGTCATGTTCTCACCCTCGTAAAGCAGCGTGTAGCCGTAGAACAGGATGAAGTAGTTGCCGATGTGCATCAGCGTGGAGAGCAGCGGGAATACGGTATCGAACAGCTTGGTGTTCGATTCGTTCTGTCTTGCGGCACGGGTGGAGGACTCATTGAACTTTTCAATGGAGGATTCTTCCTGACCGTAGCTCTTGACGACACGGATACCGTTGAGGATATCCTGCAGCAGGTACGACGTTCTGGTGCCGAGCATCCAGGACTTGACGTTTCTGCGGCGGACGACCTTCCAGAAGCTGGAGATCAGATAGACAACCAGCGGAATCGGTACGGCGATGAACAGCGCGATGAGCGGATTCATCGTCAGAATGATGATCAGCGCAATGGTAAAGGTTGCGATGTTGATGAACAGCGAGGGAATCTGGTGAATGATAAACGACTGTACGACGGAGGTATCGGTGTTGATACGCTGCATTAAGTCACCGGTCGGCTTTCTCTGCAGCGAGGACAGCGACAGAGAGGAAATCTTTTCGTACAGAAGTGTACGCATGACAAGGACAAAGCGGTTACCGGCGATGGCCGACATACGCGACTGGAAGACACCGAGCGCACGGGAGAAGAAGTCGATTAAGACAATCGAGCAGACAATGAGCAGAAATCCGCCCATCTTTCCTTCTTCCAAAGAACCGGCTTTGAGCATGTAATCGTCGACGGCATGCTTCTGGATCATCGGGTTGATGATGGAGAAGATAACCGAGAAGACGGAGACCAGAAGCGGTACGCACATCATCAGACGCAAGCCCTTGGTCATTGCAAAAAGCTTTTTGTAAATTTCCATCTTGTCCAGACAGTAGGGACAGATGGTGGTATGCGTGACATACGGTCTTGCACACTTCGGGCAGAAGCGCTCGGGTGTGGAGTTGGTGATCGGGGTCTCGTTGCCTGTCTCTGTCAGGATCTCACATGCCTTGCAGATGACGGCGTAGCGGGGCAGGTTTCTGCCCGAAATGAACTGGCACAGAAGGGTCGTGTAGCCATCGATGACTGCGTAGAAGCCGCAGCTGCCGTACATGACCTCGGTCTTGAAGCCGGACATCTTCTTGATATCCCATGCGGCAAGCACCTGACCGTCCAGAATTTTATAGATCTTCTGTGTCGTGAAAGCCATCCAGCCGGAAACAAAACGGTCTTCGATGATGTTGAAGGGGATGCAGTACATCAGCTTCTCATCGGAGGAAACCGCCGCGTCATACGCCTGTTTGTCGACCTGCGGCATATCATACATGAGTTTCATCTGATTGACATTCCTTTCTCAAATGAATTGGTGTTGGATGAGGGGCGGCGCTTACAGATAGATTTCGATCTTGCGCAGGCTCTGTGCATCCAGCTTTGCGACATCGGGGATCTTGAAGCAGTTACCGTCGATGTCGTTGATGAATACGGAGTTGTCTTCCAGCACACGGATGTTGGAGAAGGGATTGTTCAGAACGAAAGTTACCTTGCCGGCAGTGGTGTCGACATCCCAGTAAGAGTAGCCGAACTTTTCCTTCATGCCGGTGATGCGGATGATCTCAGGGGTGAAGTAGCGGCGGTCCAGCTCTTCATTCAGAAGATCCTGCGCTTCCTTGGGCATATCTGCCATGCGGCGGATCATACCGATTTCCTTGCCGCGTCCCTTCTTCTTGGAGTCGGGTTCACGGACGGAGACAAATTCCTGCGGGTTGGTGACAGGGAAGCAGCGGACAGCGACAACGCGCTCGAATTCTTCCACCGTGCCGTCGGGACGGGTCAGTGTAAGGGACACAAGTCCGGAGGGGGAGCGCTTGAAGGTGGTGTTGTCTGCGGTAATTTCAACAGATACGCGGGTGTCCTCTAAAATCAGATCGCCGTCGTCTTCCTCTTCTTCCGCTTCCATAGCCGCTTCGATGGCTTCGTTTTCCTTACCCTTTGCCGTCAGACCCTTGTCGTCGAGCTTTTCGGGCTTTTTCTCGGTCTTTTTTTCTTCAGCCTTGACTTCTGTGACATCGGCTGTCTTCTTTTCATTTTCTGCCATGATGTTGATCCTTTCTGACATAGGATGATTGTGACTGTACATTCATTTTTGTAGCAGGTGAGGTAAATCCAGTATGTGTGACGTTTTTTCACAAAGTGAAAAAACTCACGGAACGTCGCCGAAAGGCGAGGTTCCTACATGCCGGCGAGAACCTTCTGCATGGCTTCGGTCTGAATGGTGTACAGCTTGTAGTAAATACCCTTCTTGTCGAGCAGTTCGGTATGGGTACCGCGTTCTGCGATTTCACCGTTTTCGATTGCAAACAGGTAGTTGCAGTCCTTGAGGGTGGAAAGTCTGTGTGCGATGGTGATGGTGGTACGACCCTTGGTCAATTCACCCAGTGCGTCCTGAATGAGACGTTCGGTTTCGGTGTCCATTGCCGCCGTTGCTTCGTCGAGAATCAGAATGCGGGGTGCGAGCAGGACCGCACGCGCGATGGAAACACGCTGCTTTTCACCGCCGGAGAGGGAACGGGAGCCGGTACCGACGACCGTTTCGTAACCGTCCGGAAGCGAGAGAATGAAGTCATGTGCGTTTGCAACCTTTGCTGCCGCAATGATTTCGTCCATCGTGGCATCGGGCTTTGCGTAACGGATGTTATCGGCAATCGTACCCTTGAACAGGAAGATTTCCTGCGAGACAATGGCGATGTTCTTGCGCAGAGAGGATTGCTTGATGTCCTTGACGTTGACGCCATCGATGGAGATTGTACCGGAGGTAACGTCATACAGACGCATGATCAGGTTGGCAATCGTCGATTTACCGGAGCCGGTGTGACCGACAAGACCGATGTTGTCGCCTGCATGAATTTCAAGGGAGACATCCTTGAGGATCGGGCGGTTTGCCGTGTAATGGAAGCAAGCCTTGTCGAAGGTGATATCGCCGCGCATGGTGGTGTCCATGTCGACAGGATTGGGTGCGTCCGTGATTTCGGGGATCGCATCGATGATTTCAAACATACGCTGTGCGCAGTTTGCGGCATTGGTGTACTGATCGAGGAACTGCGTCATGAAGTTCAGCGGAGCGAAGATCATGCCGATGTAGCCCCAGAATGCGGCAAATTCACCGTAAGTCATTTTTCCGCCGAGGACATCCATACCGCCGAAGCCCCAGATGGCGTTACAGGAGATACCGATCAGAAGACCGATGACCGGGAAGATGGTCAGGGAAACCATGTTCAGCTGCAGGTTTGCGTCGAACAGGTTGTGGGATACTGTGTAGAAACGGTTGGTTTCTTCCGCTTCCTTGGAGAACGCCTTGACGACACGGATACCGGTTAAGGAGTCGGACAGCATGGCGTTGAGTGAGGAGGAACGTCTCCACTGCTTGGAGTACATTCTCCAGAGCTTGGGAAGCATGAACTTGAAGATGCAGACGATGATCGGCACGGGAATGAAGACGATGAGCGTCAGCTTCCAGTTCAGAATCAGACAGATGATGGTCAGACCGATGTAGTTGATCAGATGGATGATAAGTGCCGGAATCTGGTCGATGAAGAATCCGCGGATGACATCGGCATCGTAGTTGACACGCGTGATCAGACGGCCGGTCTGGTTGGAGTTGAAGTAGGACAGGGACAAATGCTGCATGGACGAGAAGATATCCATCTTCATCGCCAGCGTGACGCGGGTGGACATATACGCATTGGTTCGGTTCTTCCAGATGCCCAATGCCAGCGACAGCATGGAGGTACCGAAGATCAGTGCGATGGCGATCCATACCATATGGACACCGAGATGATGGAAGCGTCCGCCCTCGGAGATGATGTTGTCAAAGAGGAACAGACCGGAAATCAGCGGGGAAACCAGCGAGATTGCGGAGGTTGCAAGCATGACGAACAGGACGATGGCAATGCAGCCCTTGTATTCCTTCAGATACTTGAACAGACGGACCATGACCTTGGAGTTGTTGATACAGTCGGTACAGATCTTTCTGTTCTGGTCGGCGTAGATCTTGCCGCACTTCGGACATTTTGCGTTGAACTGATCGAACAGCGGATCGTCTTCCTTGATCTCGCGTCCCTCACGCATGCGCTCCATGAGGTCAAGGAACGCAAACATTTTCTGCTTGCGGGCGTTGGTCGACTGCGCAAGAACTGTTGTGACGCCGTTCAGCTTGGACAGGAAACGCTCGGACGTGACGAAGTTGTCAATGTAAGAGTCCTCAAGCTCCGCGATGTCGTAAGTATGGAACACACAGTCGCGGAACTGATCTGCCGTGACCGTCGATTCCGTTTTGGGTGTTTTGTGTTTTCTTTTGAGGTTCTGGTCCACGAGTGTGGAGGTGACGCGGGGGCTGTTCGTATCGCTGCCCGTTGCGGACATGATATGCAGCCGTTTCTCCCCGTCGATGCAGAGCCATGTTTCGCCGAAGCGGCCGTCGACGTCCATATCCAGCTGCAGAGCCAGCTGAATGTCGTCTGCTTTTACGCCGTGTGCTTCGAGCCCGAGCTCCGCTTCTTTGGACAGCCTGTCAAGTGGAAGCATTGCATTCATCCTTTCTCCCGGAGTCAGAGTGTCGTGTGCGCGGGTGTATCCGGGTTCCATGAATTTTGGTTGAGTTGCGGTACATATAAATTATTATGGAAGGAAAAAACGAAAATCCAAATAATTCATATGTTATCCATATAAACATAACATATTATTTCGAAGATTTCAAGTCTTTTTTGAAACTTCGTTGAATTTCGGTCAAAACTACCAAAAACAGCCTCTGATATTTGGCGATTTTTTATAGTCCGGAATCTGCTGAAAACCGATGACAATTCTGCTGTTTTATGGTACAATAATAAGTGGAAATGATTTTTGGACCGGAACGGAAAGGAGTGGGGCGCGTGTCTCTGTTCAAGCGGCTTTTCAAGCGCAAGCCCGATGAGAATTCTGTCGCTTTTCGCCGTGAGATGGCGGAAAAGGTGGCAAACAAGCATATCAAATATGTCTCCGAGCGGCAGGAGGGCATCGATGTCATCCTCGGCAAGGACGGCTCGCTGTCCATCCGAGAGGGGTGTCTGATCGTCTCCGCTGCCGGACAGTCGGACATCATCTTCCGCGGCTATGTCGATGAACTCAAGATCTCGGAGCTGATGAGTCTGGACGGTGCCATCATCATCGGTCCCGACATTGAGCACGGCGGCATCGAGCGCACGATCATTGCATATTATAAATATTACCGATAAAAACCTGTGAGGTACCAAATGGAACATATCACCCCCTATGAACTCAATGACAACCTGTTTCATCTGATTGATAAAGAATGGATGCTCGTCACCGCGCGTGATGCGAAGACCGGGAGGATCAACACGATGACCGCATCGTGGGGCGGCTGCGGCATCCTCTGGAACAAGCCTGTCGCGTTTGTCTTTATCCGTCCGCAGCGTTATACGCATGAATTTACCGAAAAGGCCGAGGGGCTGACCCTGTCGTTCTTCTCCGAGGAATACCGCGATGCGCTGAAGCTGTGCGGACGCACCTCCGGCCGTGACGGCGACAAGATCGCAGATGCCCATCTGACACCGGTGCTGTATGACGGCCGCGCTGCATTTGCGGAGGCACGCATGGTCTTTTCCTGCCGTAAGCTCTACGCCGATGACCTGCGTGAAAGTGCCTTTGTCGATACCTCGCTGCTGTCCAATTACAGTGCCGGGGATTACCATACCATGTATATCTGTGAAATTGAGGATATTATTAAATGAAAATTGTTTTAACCGACGCGCAGACCGTGACCAATGGCGATCTTGATCTGTCCGTCTTTGAAAAATACGGTGAGGTCGTGATTTACCCGCTGACCTCATATGAAGAAACCGCTGAGCG
>JAFTLK010000157.1 GCA_017455975.1 Clostridia bacterium
GCACCGCAACGAACGCTGCGGCACCTGCAGCCACCGCATGACCTGCGGCGGCAGACGGCTCTCCTTTACCGATTGTGAGGTCAAGCGGACACTTGCCGATTGTGCGGTTCTGCTGGAGCTTTCTTAACAGACCGAGCGAGGTTACCTATGAATCACACGCTGTATGAAATGATCCGCACCCGTTCCCATCACATCCACCGCATCCCCCCGCTTCCCGCGATTGCCAAGGAGTATTCTCAGGCGGGACTGTCGGCAAACGAGCGCATGACGCGCCGGTTTGAGATGCTGTGCGCAAAGGAAACACCCGTCATTTTAGACGGCAGTGAGTTGATCGTCTTTACCCGTACTGTGCCGAATCTGCCCGATATCTTCACCGAGGAGGAATGGGCAGAATTAAAAGCCAATTACTTTATCCATGAGCTTGGCTATATTTCCAATCTGTCGCCCGATTATGCGTCCGTGATCGCCGTCGGACTTGATGCGGTCATGGAGCAGAGCCGGGACGAGTTCACCCGCCGTTCTGTCGCGGCACTGCTGCACCTTGCCGACCGTTACCGCGATTTCGCGCGTTCCATCGGGCGTGAGGATGTCGCATCGGTGCTCGATGTCGTTCCGCACAAGGCGGCGCAGACTTTCCGGGAGGCACTGCAATTTTTACGCATCCTGCACTTCGGCATCTGGCTGGAGGGCTCCTACCATAACACGCTCGGGCGGTTTGACAAGTATCTCTATCCGTACTTCCGCCATGACATTGACGCCGGGATTCTGACCGAAGATGACGCCTATGAACTGGTCTGCGACTTCTTCCTTGCCTGCAACAAGGACTCCGATCTGTACGTCGGTGTGCAGCAGGGCGACAACGGACAGTCGCTTGTGCTCGGCGGCATTGATGAAAACGGCTGTGATGTCTGGTCGGAGCTGTCGCGCATCTGTCTGCGTGCAAGCGAGCGGCTCTGCATGATCGACCCGAAGATCAACATCCGTGTAAACAAGAATACACCCCTTTCCGTCTACGAGGACGGCTCGCGTCTAACCGCCGTCGGACTTGGCTTTCCGCAGTATTCCAATGACGATGTGGTCATCCCGGGACTGGAACGGCTCGGATATGCGCATGAGCATGCGGTGAACTATGCCGTTGCGGCGTGCTGGGAGTTCATCATCCCGCGTGTCGGTGCGGATATCGCCAACATCGGCGCGCTGAATTTTCCCGCAGTCATCGACATTGCGATGCACCGCAGTCTGAAAGCCGCAGAATCGTTTGATGCGTTCATGGAAGATGTCCGCCGCGTGATCGCCGAGGAATGTACGCGCATCATGGACGAGGTTGACGCACAAGGCGGTGTCCGGTTCACGCCGCATCCGCTTCTGAACACGCTGTTCGGCTGTGAAATTGATAAAGGCGCAAAATACAACAACTTCGGCATCCACGGCACGGGCGTTGCGATTGCCGCCGACAGCCTTGCTGTCATCCGCGACCACGTTTTCGGTGACGGACGGATCGGACGGGACGAATTGATTGCCGCCTGTGACAATGACTTTGCAGGACAGGAAGCACTGCTGTCCTTTGTTCGCAACGACTGCCCGAAGATGGGACAGGACAACGACGCGGTGGATATGCTTGCCGCTGATCTGCTCCACACATTCGCCGCTTCCCTTGAGGGACGCAAAAACTGCCGCGGCGGTATCTGGCGTGCCGGAACCGGTTCTGCAATGTTCTATCTGTGGCATACCGAAGCCCTTGCCGCCTCTCCGAACGGACGCAGAAAGGGAGAGCCATACGGAACCAACTATTCCCCCGCGCTGTCCACAAAATCCGACGGTCCGATCTCGCTGATCCGGTCGTTTACCAAGCCGAACCTGTCCGAGGTCATCAACGGCGGTCCTCTGACACTGGAGTTCCACGCATCGGTCTTCTCCGATCCCGACAATCTGCCGAAGCTCGCGCGGCTGGTACAGTACTATGTCCTTTTGGGCGGGCATCAGCTGCAGCTCAACACGGTATCGAAAGAAGTTCTGCTCGATGCACAGGCGCATCCGGAGAACTATCCGCATCTGATCGTGCGCATCTGGGGCTGGTCGGCGTACTTTGTCGAGCTTGATAAGCCGTATCAGGATCATGTCATTGCAAGACAGGAATATCGCCTGTAAAAAGCGCATATGTTTAACGATACACATCTAATGTATAACGATACACACACGGTCAAAGGCATGATCTTTGACATAAAGGAATTCACCGTCCATGACGGTCCGGGCGTGCGGACGACGGTTTTCTTCAAAGGCTGTCCGCTGTCCTGCATCTGGTGTCACAATCCGGAGGGCATGGATCCCGGTCCGACATTGACAGTCAGAGAGGCGATGTGCGATCATTGCGGTATCTGCCGCCGTCCGTGTACGCATGACGACTGCCGCCCACACGGACGCTGTCTGCACATCTGCCCCAAGGGTCTGATCTCCATTGCCGGAAAACAGGTCACAGCCGGCGCGCTGGCGGAAAAGCTCGCACCGTCCGCGCCGCTGTTCGGTGAGGACGGCGGTGTTACGCTGTCGGGAGGAGAGCCGCTTCTGCAGCCGCAGTTTGCCGCGGCACTTGCCGAAAGTCTGCATGAATACGGCATTCGGGTCGCCCTGCAAACCTCCGGTTTTTCGTCGGAGGAAGCATTTCTGCGCGTCCTTTCTGCAGTGGACTATGTCCTGTTTGATCTCAAACTCGCCGACGATGAAGCGCACCGCCGGTATACCGGGGTATCCAACACGCCGATTCACCGCAATCTGGCACATCTCAAGCAGAGCGGCAAACCGCATGTGATCCGGATTCCCTTGATTCCCGGGATCACCGACACGCGCGAAAACCTGTCCTCTCTTGCCGTGCTTGCAGGAGAAAGTCCGGTTGAGCTGATGCCGTACAATCCCTATGCCGGAGCAAAATACCCGAACGTCGGCAGACAGTTTGATTACCTGGAAACAGCGCCCAATCCTGTTGATCTGACGCAGTTCCATAACGCTCGTCTGTTAAAGTAAAACATATATACAAATTCTATGGATTCACACGAAAGGAAGAACTTATGAAAACAACAACACGTTTCGGCGCAGCGGCACTGCTGACAGTCCTGCTGCTCACAACGGCAGCCTCCTGCGGCGATGCAGCCGATACGACCAATGACACTACCGATGCTGCAACCGATGCCGTCACGGAAGCGGAAAATGCAGATCCCGATGATCCGTATGCCGCACGCATGAATGTTTCCGCGGAACTCCCCGAGGGACTGGACTTCGGCGGTGCACATCTGCGCTCGATTGTCAACGATACCAACGATAATGTCATGGCGAATGATATTTATATCGATCAGGCAACC
>JAFTLK010000158.1 GCA_017455975.1 Clostridia bacterium
ATTGGAGGAAGTCTTTGCGGCGACCATGCACACGGATGGAAACGCAGGAACCTGATCGGTTTTCCAAACACCAATACAAGGAGAATTTCCATGAATCAAGATCCGATTCTGACAGCCGATGACGGTGAGGACAACGGCAATGCGATTTTTTATCGATACGCACCGTTCATTCAGGATTTTATATACCAGAATCATTGGGCAGCACTGCGCGGTGTCCAGCTTGCCGCGGCCAAAACGCTGTTTGACACCGATCACAATCTGCTGATCACCTCGTCCACCGCATCTGGCAAGACGGAAGCTGCATTCTTCCCGATTCTGTCGCAGATGTGGGAAAACCCGCCGCAGTCGGTCGGTGTTCTGTATATCGCACCGCTGAAAAGCCTCATCAACGACCAGTTCTACCGCATGGAGGAGCTGCTTGAGATGTCAGGCATTCCCGTTACGCACTGGCACGGTGACGTTGCGGCATCCCACAAAAATAAGCTCCTGCAGAACCCGCAGGGCATTTTGCAGATCACGCCGGAATCGCTGGAATCGATGCTGATGAACCGCTCCAACGACATCATCCGTCTGTTTTCCGACCTGCGGTATGTCATCATCGATGAAATCCACATTCTGACGGGTACCGACCGCGGCAACCAGATCATCTGTCAGCTCTGCCGGCTCGGACGGCTGATCGGTCACCATCCGCGCCGCATCGGTCTGTCGGCAACGGTCGGCGATCTGTCGATTGCCGTAAACTGGCTCGGTGCCGGCTCCGGACGCGAAACCGATGCACCTGTCGTCGGCGGACAGAAAAACCGCTGGCGGCTCGGCATGGAGCATTTCTATATTCAGAATGACAGCAACGACCAGACCGAAGACGCAATGCAGCATCCGGAGCAGCCCAATCCCCGCGCCATGCTCGATGCCGGATTTGAATATATGTACGACTGCGTCAAGGACAAAAAATGTCTGATCTTCTCCAATTCCCGCGAGGAAACGGAGTATATCACCGCAACGATGCGGCAGATTGCCGAGCATCGCGGAGAACCGGACATCTTCCTCATCCACCACGGAAACCTGTCTGCCTCCATCCGCGAGGAAGCGGAAGCGAAGATGAAGGACGAGGAGGTTCACGCCGTCACCTGCGCAACCGTCACGCTGGAGCTTGGCATCGACATCGGACGGCTGGAGCGCGTCGTGCAGTCCTGCGCACCGCACACCGTCTCTTCCCTGCTGCAGCGCCTCGGACGCTCCGGCAGACGCGGCGCACCGCCGGAGATGATGATGGTCTTCCGCGAGGAAAACCCGACGCCCGAAACGCCGCTTCCCCAGCTGATTCCGTGGGAGCTGATCCGCGGCATTGCAATCGTCCAGCTGTATCTGGAAGATCATTTTATCGAGCCGCCGTCCATCAAGCGGATGCCGTTTTCGCTTCTGTTCCAGCAGACGCTCAGCATTCTTGCCTCCTCCGGCGAGCTGACGCCGGCGGCACTTGCCCAGCGGGTGTTGTCCCTGCCGCCGTTTGCGCATACATCCAAGGAAGATTACCGCCAGCTGATGATCTCGATGATCCGCGGCGAATTTCTGGAAATGACCGAGGAAAAGACGCTGATTGTCGGACTGAAAGGCGAGAAGCTGACCAACAACTTCCGTTTCTACGCCGTGTTCAAGGATCAGGACGTCGACTATTCCGTGCGCTGTGAGTCGGACGAGATCGGTACGATCACCTCGCCGCCGCCCGTCGGTGACCGCTTTGCGCTTGCGGGTCACGTCTGGGAGGTCGAGGAGCTTGACATCGCACGCAAGCTCGTTTATGTCAAACAGGTCAAGGGCAAAATGGAAATCTCCTGGCCCGGCGACTACGGCGAGGTCAACACACGGATTCTTGAAAAAATGCGAGAGGTTCTCTGCGGCGATAAGGACTATCCCTACCTCAAGCCCAACGCCCGTCAGCGGCTTGATGTCGCACGGCATGTCGCGCGCAACGCCGGCATGGGACAGCATTCGCTTTTGTCGCTGGGCGGCATGACATGGTGTTTGTTCCCGTGGCTCGGTACGCGCTCATTCCGTACCCTGCGCAAGTACATTGTACGCCATGCAAAGGAATATAAGATCACGAACGTCGAGTTTGAGGGCTGTTACTATATCACCTTCAAAATGGACGACGGTGTGTCCGATTATGCGTTCATCAAGGGACTCAATGACCACATCCGCCGCGAGGGCATTGACCGCCTGTCGCTCGTTTCCCAGACCGAAATGCCGGTCTTTGAAAAGTACGACCCGTATATCCCGGGCGAGCTTCTCCGCCGCGCGTATGCCGAGGACCGTCTGCGCACCGACGAAATCGAGCGCCGTATGCCCGAAATCCTTGAAGAATACGAAGAACCGTTACAACTCTGACGCGGGGTCATCCCGCCATTCCCCCATCTTCCCGGGCGGCATGGCGGGATTTTTCTCAAAAAACGGGGATTTTTTTGAAGAAAATACTTGCATATCACCTTGGGGGATATGATAAAATCAAGATAAAGTAATTGTTCATCCCGAATGGTATCATTTACGCGTAGGGCGGGGGCTTGCTCCCGCCGCATATCGACATAAACATACATAAAACTTCTATCGTTACGCAGGAAACATTAGCCGCCTATTTTGTATATCATTCAAAATAACACTTAGTAATTTCATTATCAAATTTGCAGAGCGGCGGGAGCAAGCCCCCGCCCTACGCGGTTTTGAATACTCACCCCCGAAAGGAGCCGCCAATGAAGATCAAGCAAGCCGCCGCACAATGCGGTCTGACCGAAAAAGCCATCCGACTGTATGAAGAAAAAGGGCTGATCTCCCCGACAATGACCGAAATCAACGGCAGGATGTTCCGCGACTACGATGAGGAAACCGTCCGCCGCCTGCAGACAATCTCCGCACTCCGCCGTGCATTCTTCTCCATTGAACAGATTTCGGAAATTCTCGACCATCCGGAAAACATCCCCACCGTCTTTGCATCCTACCGCGCGGAGCTTCACCAAAAATATACCGATCTGAAGCCGCTGCTTGAACACGCCGAGGACGTTGATCCCGAAACCCTCACAAGCGCCGCCGCTGTCTCCGAGGCAATGACCGCCCCCCTCTCACACGGTGTCTCCGAGCAGGCATTGCCTACCCTGCACTTCCGTATCTGGGACGAAGAGCAGTCACGCGACGAGCGCGAGATCGCCTACGCACGCTGTCAGCGGTACATTGTGCACTGGGGACGCTTCTACGGTGCGTACCTTGTCTTTGACACGGTCTGCGAATGGATCGGGCGGTCATTCCGTGTCATCACAGCAGTGCTGGCGGGACTGATCGTGCTGGCACTGGCGCTGTATTATGTGCCGCTGCCCATCCGTGTCGATACTGTGCTGACAGGCTATGAAGCGACCTTTGACGAGGACAGTCAGCTTCTCTGGGAACTGCGCGCATCGTTTCAGTCGGTCGAGGAAATCGAGAATTTCGACATCTCCCGCCTTGCCGACCCGACCGATGCCGTAGAGCGCACGGTATCCTTTGACGGCTGGATTCTGCGGTATGCATTTCGGGAGGATATCTTCAAAGGATACATTTCCATTTCAGGCTACGAATCCATGGTCCTGCCGTGGTCGATGTATCACGATTTTGATCCCGCCGACATGACACCCGCCGACAGCCGCTTCCGTTTTTCCTTCGATGCGCTGTATGGAGAAGTCTATTCCACGGATTACCACAACGTCTGGCTCATCCGCGAGGATCAGAGTGCGCTCATCAGCATGATTTATGCACACGAAAAGAACTTAAAGGAAGCCATTCAGATCACGCCCGCATCTGCCGCGTATTATCTTCTTGACAACGGCGAGATTGACCCGCACAGAATCACTTATCACAAGCTCGGACACGACCGATACATTTTTGTTCCCGCGCAAAGCATCGAAGAAGCGAAATATCTCTATTACGAATACGACTGGAAAGCGCGCGAAATCCGCATTTTTGAGAACAGACAAAAGCAGGAAGCCGCCGGTAACTGACAGAAAGGAGCCACCATGCAAATCAAACAAGCCGCCGCGAGATGCGGTCTGACCGAAAAAGCCATCCGACTGTATGAGGAAAAAGGGCTGATCACACCGACCTACACCGAAAAGAACGGGCGGCAATTCCGTGATTACGACGAGGAGACCGTTGCCCGCCTGCAGACGATTGCAGCCCTGCGCAAATCGTTTTTCTCCATTGAACAGATTGCGGCAGTTCTCGATACACCGGAAAACATTCCCGCCGTGTTTGCCTCCTACCGTGCGGAACTGCAAAAACAGTACGCCGATCTGAAGCCCCTGATTGCCCGTGCGGAGGAAATTGATGCCCGGAACCTGACCACCGCCGCCGATGTCTCCGCGGCAATGACCGCACCTGCACTTGCTCCGCACGGCATCTCCGACGAAGCCCTGCCCTCCGTCCATTTCCGCGTCTGGGACGAGGGTGCATCGACGGACGAGCGTGAGCAGGCATATGCAAGATATCAGAAGTGGATTGTGCGCTGGGAAAAACGGTATGCAGTCGAGCTTGCAGTGCGCGGATTTGTCTCCTGCACATGGAAATGGGTGGTATTTGCCATTCTGCCGCTTGGTCTTGCGGCATGGTGTGTCTGCACACTGCCGATTGTCAGCAATGTGACGCTGACGCTTTCGGGATATGAAATCACAAGTACTGCGGATATGTTCGGGGAGATCAGCGCGGCATTTGATGTGACTGCCAAAACAACAGATGCAGAAATTGCCGCATTCGATGTTGCGCCGTATGCACGTAAGGCTGCAGCTGCGGGCACAGAACGTACACTGACCCTGCGCGGAACGTTTTACAACTATCTGTTTCGGGAGGATTGCTTCCGCGGCGAGGTTTTGATTGATTCCTATGAGATTCACGAACGGTACTGGTACGACGGTCCCCGTGACCCGGAAACGCTGCGCAGACTGGTCGGCGATCAATTCAGACTCACGTTCGGCCCCTGGTTTTCAAAGTATCATACTGCGATGCTTGCAATCGAAGATACCCTTGACGGAGAACTGAAACGGGATACAGACAACAGCAGCATCGACCATTTTTACTGGTACGGCGATATCGGGGCGCCAACCGTCATTGCACTGCCGCAGATTCCGATGGAAGATGGATTGTATTATCTGCATCAGAGCAGTGATCAAATCCTTGTTTTTCCGGCAGACTCGCCGGAGGATGCGTTTCTGACGTATCTTGACACCAAATATCGCCAGGATCGGAAGACGTATCGAGATGATCTGATCGACATGGAACAACAAATGACCAAAGCCAATCCTGTGGGAAAGGAGTAATCACATGCAAATCAAACAAGCCGCCGCACAATGCGGTCTGACCGAAAAAGCAATCCGACTGTATGAAGAAAAAGGGCTGATTACACCGACCTATACCGATAAGAACGGGCGGCAGTTTCGCGATTACGACGAGGAAACCGTTGCCCGCCTGCAGACGATTGCAGCCTTGCGCAAATCGTTTTTCTCCATTGAACAGATTGCGGCAGTCCTCGATACACCCGAAAACATTCCCGCCGTCTTTGCGTCCTACCGTGCGGAACTGCAAAAACAGTACGCTGACTTAAAGCCCCTGATTGCCCGTGCGGAGGAAATTGATGCCCAGAATCTGACCACCGCCGCCGATGTCTCCGCGGCAATGACCGCACCTGCACCCGCACCGCACGGCATCTCCGACGAAGCCCTGCCCTCCGTCCATTTCCGCGTCTGGGACGAGGGTGCATCGACAGACGAGCGTGAGCGGGCATATGCAAGATATCAGAAGTGGATTGTGCGCTGGGAAAAACGGTATGCAGTCGAGCTTGCGGTGCGGAATGCAGCAAAACGGTCATGGAAATGGGTCGTGTTCGCCGTGCTGCCGCTTGCGCTTCTGTTCTGGTATTTCTACACACAGCCCATTGTCAGCGATGTCCATGTGACCTTGCAGGGATACGAGCTTGTGTATGACGAAAACATCGTTTTTCAATCGCACATCCGCATACCGGAATTCGATACGTTTGACGATTTCCGCAATACCGTGATCGACACACTTCCGGCACCGGTTAAGGCTGTTCCGCATACGCTGACGCTGGACGGAAAAAGCTATCATTACCTTCTGAACCCGAACAAGACCGATTATTATGAAGGCGTCTTCCATATCGACGGCTTTACAATCGAAACGGGTGACTTAAACGGCATCCGTTCCGGCGGAACGCTGACGGCAGAAGAAGCGGAGACGGTGTTCGGCGACACATTTATTCTGTGGGAACCGCACAATATGCACGGCTCCCGCATCCATATCGGTACCAGTATCCGCATCCGCTATGTCCGCCCGGAAGACGGATATATTTTGAGTGACTTTCATTATTATGAAGAACACGGCGACAACGGCGCTCTGGTCTTCCGCGAAGGCGGAAACAAAGAAACCTTTTTCGTCTTTGGAGCAAACAGCGAAGAAGCTGCAGACCGCCTGTTCAAACAAACCCTATGGACTGTGTTCCAGCAGGACTTCTGGAACGGATATCAAGCAAACAAGAGTGAGGACTAACCATGCAAATCAAAGAAGCCGCCGCGAAATGCGGTCTGACCGAAAAAGCCATCCGACTGTATGAGGAAAAAGGGCTGATTACACCAACCTATACCGAAATCAACGGGCGCAAATTCCGTGACTACAATGACGAAACCGTCGCACAGCTGCAAATGATCGCCGGACTTCGCCAGTCGTTCTTCTCCCTTGACCAGATTGCGGCGATGCAGAACACGCCCGAGGATATTCCGGCGATCTTCTCGGAATACCGCGACGAACTGCGCGGGAAGTTCCGGGAACTCGAGGGACTGCTGGAGCGCGCAGATGCCGTGATTCCGTCGTCGCTTTCCTCCGCGGAAGCACTTGCCGAAGCGCTCGGCGGCGTATTGCCCGCACCGAACGAACCTGCACAGATTGCCGATCTCTCCGCCGCTTTCTCCGAGGACGAACCCTACCGCATCCAAAAAGTCGAAACACACGCCGTTCCGGAAATGCGCTTCCGTGTCTGGGATGAGGATGTCGACCACGACGCGCGCGAGGAGGCGTACAAGCGCTATCTTGCTTATGCACGGCAATGGGAAAAATCGTACGATCATGAACTGAAAGTCGATAAAATCAAACATTTCTGGTTATATCCCATCGGCAAATTCATCGTTCTGCCGCTGCTCTGCCTGACCGTCATCGGATGTTTTCTGTACTTTGTCGGCTGGCGGTCGAAGGTGGATATCACATATACAGGATACGAAATCACGTTTTCGGAGGATGTATGGGACGAAATCGGTACAAAGCTGAACGCGCTTCCCGAAGGTGCTGTACCGCACGAGATGGATGTGTCGGAATTTCCACAGGCTGTGGAGAGCGAGTCGGTCAAATTCCGTTTTGACGGTGTGAAAATCAATTATCTGATCAAACAAGACTGCTTTGAGGGATATATTCTGCCAACATTCTTCGGATTTTATGATTGGCTCACCGGTACATGGAGCGATCAATATGTCCCTTACCGAATGGCTTTTCCCGGCAAGCTCCAACCGCAAAGCGCGGGAATTTATTACCCGAGCCGCACAGATGACCGGACCATGGTCATGTATAGCAATCTGACAGAAAATTTCGGAAAAGAAGACGGACTGATCGTATTCCCTCTAATGGAACCGTATCAAAACACATTGACAGGAGACAAAGGCTACCGCTCAACCAACACCTACATCATCCTCGGCGCCAAATCGCCCGAAGAAGCCTCTCAACTCTTCTGGGATACGGTCTGGCGTCAATGGCAGGAAGACATTTACGAGGTTGATCCCGACTATTTCCGCGAAACAGCACCAATCACCGAATAAAATGAAGCAGACACCGATGCGGAATCTTCCCGTTCATCGGTGTCTGTGTTTCTTTAATCTGTTGTTGTGATGCGGACAAATACGACCTCATACGGCTCCGCATAAACGATCTGCGTGACCGTTTCCGCGGTGTAGTATTCCACCCGTTCAAGCTCCAGGTTCTGCGTTTTGCCGATGCGAAAGATCTCGGCTTTTTTGATGCCCTGTCCAAGCCCGTGCATGGCAAGCGCGATGTGTCCCGCCTCCCCGCGGTAGTTGGAGAGCAGGATCATCCGCACCCCCTCCCCGACCGCAGCCATGGCATACGGCGGCTGCATGGTGCTGTTGTCGACGGCGATCATCTGCGTACACGCGGAATACATCTGTCCGTAGGCGCAGAAGGTATAGAACGGCTTCTGCGGCACGGAATAGGCATCAAACAATCCGCACCAGTTGGATGCGATCTGACCGTCATAATAATGCGCTTTGTCACACGGACCGTCGTTGAGTGCGATCAGCGCCGCCGCGGCAAAGGAGCCACCGACCTCGTTCTTCTGGTTTTCGTGTACCTCGGCACGCAGCTCGGGCGTTTCGTCATTGCGGATCATCATCCAGATGTCGCCTTCCCACGGATGCTCAAAGCCGATGTAATTCCACTCATCAAACCAAATCCGCGTATCGGTAAAGCCGAAACGGTCAAGCATCCGACGCACCCAGACGGCATTTTGGTACACCGCATCATAGGTCGATTCATAGCCGTGATACGACAGAAAATCGAGCGGCAGATCCTCCTCGCGGCAGAAGCGGACAAACTGCTCCATCGCATCACCTGTTGAGCAGAACGCCATGCCGCCGACCGTCAGCGTCGGGTCGTAGTCCCGGATGGCACGGGATGCACGGCGGTAGAGGTCAAAGAGCTGTGTGAGATTGCCCCCGCGCCAGTTGCACCGGATGCCGTGCTCGTTGATCCCCTCACCCTCGTTCCAGATCTCCCAACAGCGGATACCGTAATGATATCCGTCTGCCCAGCCATCGTTGTAGTGGCGGATGATGTTGACGGCGATGCGACACCACTTGTCAAAATCCTTGGGGGGGCTGGCATATCTGCCCTCAATGTCGTGGTCGATGGACTCGCCCAGTCGGTAAACGACCTCCGCACCAAGCGCATCAATACTTGCAATCAAATGGTCGGTATGCAGAAAATAATAATTGGCAGGATCCTTCTCGTCCGCGTCGAAATTGGGGAAAATGCGCGAGACATCCACATAAAACCGCGAGTTTGCGCCGTCGGTGTCATGCAGACGCACGGAGGGGATATGCATCTCGCGGTAACGGCGCGACAGATTGACCACATTCTGATTGCAGATGGGTCCGTTGTTGACGCCGTGAATCATCTTCGGCGGATGTGTGGTTTTTGAAAAATCAAAGGTGATCTGTTTCATACTGTTTTTCCTTTCCCGACGGTCATTGACCGATCAGAACATTGTGTGTCCGACAGAGCAGTGCCGCAACCTCCGCACGGGTGATCTCCGCGCCCGGCCGCAGCGTGTTGTCTGCATATCCCGAAGCAATGCCGTATGCCGCGAGCAGGGCGATGTTCTCCCGCGCCCAACCGGGGATCCGGTCGTCATCGGCAAATTCGGTATTTCCGGTCGTTCCATCACCGATATCCGCCGCACGCAGAATCGCACCAAGCACCTGCAGCACCTCCGCGCGGGTCATGGTGTCCCCGGGGGCAAACGATACGGTCATATTCCCCAGTTCATCCACCGCCCCCTTGCCGCGCATGTATCCGCCGTCGGTCACAGCGGCAATACCGGGAGCCGCCCATGCGGGAATATTTGCAGCATCGGCAAATGCCGATACCTCCGCCGCCACCGGTACAGAAAGCGCCAGAAAGCGTGCGATCATCACGGCAAATTCCGCACGGGTCAGGCATGCATCCGGAGCAAAGCGATAGGTCCCGTCGCCGTTTGCAATGCCGTTGACCACGCCCATGCGCGAAACGGCCTCAATGCTGTCATACGCCCAGGACGCCGCGGTATCGGTAAATGATGCGATCTCATCGCCGTACCAATAGGTCAGATCATCCATCACCGCAGTAAGCGGTACATCCGAGGACAGCATTGTATCAAAGGTAAAGCCACGGATGCCCAGAGGGTCAATTGCCGTCGTGTCAAGGGAGATCCGGTACCATCCTCCCAGCCGCGAAAAATCATCGGAGATGACCCATGGCAGTGTATAGTCCTCGCCCCGATACGTCAGACGCGCGGACAGCCCCTCCGGCCGCGTGTCGGACAGCAGATACAGATCCATGCGCTTCACGGGATACGGTGCGGCGGGCGTTGTACAGGGTGTGATCTCCGAGGCGGTAAAGGAAACCGCCGCCTTGCCGTCCCGTCCCGCACCTGCGGCACGTGTCAGATGGCCGCCGTCATCCATGCGGAACAGCGTGACGGGAACAAGTACATCCATGGTCAGGACAACATCCGGTGCCGCGCCGCATGTCACGGGCAGCGACAGCGTATGTACGCGCTGTCCGTCATCCACTGACAGCACAAGTGTCTCCCGTGGAAATCCGTCCTCCGGCTGACCGAGCATCGGCTCCGGCAGATGTACGGACAGCGTATCATCGACAAAGGCGCCGCTGACCGCGCCTGTCAGAGAAGCCTGTACAGCGGCCGGATCCAGATATACCGGATGCCCGAGCCACAGCCCCGTGACATGAACCGGTGCCGATGCACCGCCGCCGGGCACGGTCAGATGCCTGACGTCAGACGAAAGCCCGGTCAGCGTCCGTGTGCGGAAGACCGTTTCCGTGCTTTCAAGCATGCAGACGGTCTCCGCCCCCTCCGCATCGGTCAGCGGATATGTCACCTGTACGCAGACGGACATCTGCTCCGCCGCAGCATCGGAGCGGAATACGCCGTCCCCATCAATGACACCTCCGTCCGATGACCATGTGACGGTCATGCCGTCGGAGGACAGCGGCGTGTGCGCACGGTCATACACCATAAAATCAAAATCCACAGCAGCATCCCCGTACACGATGGGCGACTCCGGCGTGATCTGTACGCCGAAGGGGATGCCGTCGGGCTGTGCACCGTCGACAAACAGCACCGCATTGGAGATCTTGCGCTCCCGTCCGTCACTCGGCATATTGGCAACCGTCAGCGCATCGTCGTCTGCGCGGACAAGCACGGTCGTGGAGCCGCCGCCGTCCAGATTGATCGCGCCGACACAGCCAAACCCAGCCATGGTTTCCGCAAGCTCCGCCAGCGTCATACCGCGCGCTGTTTCGCTTCTTCCGTCCAAAGCAAAAAATTTGAGATCGCCGTCTGCGGTATAACCGACCGCTGTGCGCGGGTTGGGGGTTTTCGCATGTGAAACAGAAAATCCGTCGTTACGCGCAATTCCGTTCTGTACCAGAATGTCTCCGCCGCCGACGGCAAAGACGACATCCTCCCAGCCCTCTGCGGCCGTGCACGCGATCTGTACACGGTCACCGACCGCCAGCGCACGGTACGCACCGGCTGCCTGACAGGCGGCATGCACAACAATGACAAAGCCGTCTTCCGGAATTTCTGTGTTTTTCGTATCTTCTCTGATCTCCGCAAGCACCGCCGTCACACTCTGTCCGACGGCAAGTCTGCCCTCCTCCGTGCGGAAAACGTATTCCGTTCCGTTCTCCGCGGCACAGGTCGTCTTCCCGAACGCCGGCGTGCAAAGATACGCACCCCAGACGGCCGGCAGCTTATTGATATGCGCGACGGGCAGAGAAAACGCCTCCGCATCCGCTGTCGGCACAGCATCCGCTTCGTTTTCCAAAACCCTGTGCAGAACGGTCTTGATCGTCGGCTGACCGATCAGACAGCTGCCGTCGGAACGGATGCCGATGGCAGCGGCACCTGCATCCGAGCACAGGATCGTCCCGTCCCCGATCATCACTCCGATCGGAATGCCCGTCTGCATACTGTAAAAATCGCCGTTGATGCCGCCGACCACGCGGCCTGCGTTCTCCGCAAGCTGTGTCTGTACGGTTTTTGCCATGGAGGAGGTCGTCTCCATGCCGTAGATGTGGGTACCGTATGTCAGATACGGCAGCGTCGACGCACCCGGGGTATATGTATACAGATAGCCGCGCCGGGACACACTGCCCAGCCCGTTGTCGGTATACATCATTTCATATGTCAGCCCCTCCGACAGTGTCCGCTCCGTGCGGTAAAGCAGGTTCTCCTCCGTGAATGGGTGTGCAGATATACCGCATGTCAGCACAGCCGCGGCAAGAGCCGCGGACAGTACCGCACGGCACTTTCTGCCAAAAAGTTGCAGTTTCATTGGAATCCTCCGTATATGTAGTGAAAAATCAGCACCGCCGCGGGGAGATCCGAAGACGGTGCTGAAAAGTCAGGTCATTTGCGCAGAAGGCGCGTCAGGCATGCATCGGTATGCGCAAAGCGGCACGCCAGCGTCTCCGCGGTCATTTCGGAATGCACATTCCATGTCTTCTCGGCAAGTGCGGGGATCCGCTCCCGGATCAGCGCAAATTCGGTACGGCAGGCTTCCTCATTGGACGGCATACCGACCAGCTGGTCACCCCATGCGCAGATCTGTCCGCCGAGGACCGGCGATGTATCGGGAACGACAATGTCCTGCTTGGATGCGATGGAATTGGGCCACCAGTGCTGCCAGCGGAAAATATCCCACTTCAGAATTTCGCCGGGTGTCCAGTATTTGCCGGGCGTGCAGATGTAAAGCGGCTTCCAGGAGCAGTTGATCAGTGTAAAGCCGCCCGCGAGCAGATCCGGTGCGAGCTGATAGTACGATTCCCATGCGATGACGATGACATCCTTGGAGATCAGATGGTTGTACGCTTTTGAAAAGCCCTCCCAGATGACAGGCGTAACATGTTTGGACAGCACATAATCGGTCATTCGCTGCAGGTAATGCGCATACAGGGCATGCACATCGGGCAGATCATGTTCCGCACGGTAAGCACGGCAGCCCTCACAGTCGTCCCAGCGCGCAATGGCTGCCTCGTCGCCGCCGAGATGCAGATACTTTGCATCCGGGAACACATCGATGATCTCGTCAATCAGTGTCTGAAGCGCAGAAAACGTCTTTTCCTCTGCACACATGATGCCATGCGTACCGAAAATTTCCGGATAAGCGGCATTGAAACAGGAGCAGTGACCGGGCAGGTCGAGCTCCGGAACGAGCATGACACCGCGGGATTTTGCGTAATCATCGAGCGCACGGAGCGACTCTCTGGAATACCAGCGATTTTCGGTCTTCAGCCGCGGATAAGCCTCCGTCGGGAACGTGAAGCTCTGGTCATCAGTGAAATGCAGCTGCAGACGGTTGATCTTATACAGCCAGCACAGGTCAACCGCATCGTACAGATACTTGATCGGATGCCACTTGCGCGCAAGGTCGACCATAAGTCCGCGCCATGAGCCCTCCGGCTTGTCCTCGATGTGCATTCCGGGCACGGTCAGCGCATCACCGTCAACCTCGACCGACAGCAGAAGCGATGCGAAAGCATAATTGAGTCCCTCCGCATCCGATGCACGCAGGGTCACACCATGCGCATCGGCACAAACGGCATAAGCACCGCCCCTCAGCGCAGGATCACAGATACAGACGATCCCGGCCTCCTCCGGGCTTGCCGCGCGGGTAAGAAAACGGGCGAACACACGGTCAAAACTGTCGGACGCGGCGGCGATAACAGGGATTTCACATCCGGCAAAGCCGTCGCTGAAATACGTTGCGGAAAGCGGATACATGTCCTCTCCGTATTGGGCAGATCGTGGCGCGGGAAGAATTTTATGGTTCATCAGAGTTTACCTCCTATACTGCTTTTGGAAATTTCAGTTATATGTCAGAGCTTCAGAATCAGATTGCACAGCACGACGGCTACAGGGATCGTGAACATCGAAAGTGCGGTCGACATGCCGACAGTCTTCGATGCGTAATCGGGGCGCATATCGTAGATCTCGGCAAACATTGCGGTGACGGCGGCGGTCGGCAGACTCGCCATGATCGTAAAGAAGATGACATAGTCATCGGACATCCCGCACAGGTGATAGATCAGTGCTATGACGCACGGTGCGATCAGGAGACGCAGAAACGAAAAGATGTAGAGCTGGACATCGCAGAAGATCTTTTTCAGCGGCAGACGCGACAGATTCGCACCGATCACCAGCAGGACAACGGGCGTGCAGATGTTGTTCATATACCCGACTGCCGCTGATACAGGGGATGGCAGATCGATCTGCAGAACGAAAAACAGAAAACCGATCATACACGGCGTGGTTCCGTGGTTGAGTACCATTTTCAGCGGATTGATGCGGATCTTCTCGCCCGGTGCGTCCTTGTCCTTTCCGCGCGACAGTACGACCATGCCGTACGACCAGACGGAGAGATTGAACGCAACGACGTAAAAGGCGCCCCAGAAGAGACCTATGTCACCGAACATCGTCTGCAGGAGCGGAAATCCCATAAAGCCGGCATTGACAAAGGTCAGGCTGTATTCGGTCAGGATCCGCTCGATCTTATCGCGGCGGACATACTGCGCCGTGAGATACGCAAACAGCGCCAGAATGGCATGCGACAGCATGGCGATGCCGAGGATCGACAGACCGGCAAACAGATTGTCACGGGAATACTCGACGTTGACCAGAGCGTTGAACAGCATAAACGGCTGGGCGATATTGACAGTCAGCTTCGACAGCTTTTTGGACATCGGCTCGTCGATGATGCCCGTTTTTGCGGCGTAAAAGCCGACCATCATCAGAATCAGAAGCGAGATGACGGCCTTTGCCGCAACGGAAAATGAAACAGTCATGAATGTAGATTCCTTTCAGAGCAGCGTCCGGTATTTTTCGGCAATGACACGCATGTCCTCCAGCATATCCTCACGCTTGGACGGATCGCGCAGCAGAGCGGAAGGATGATAGACGGCGCACATCGAAAAAGCACCGCGCGTAAACCATGTCCCGTGCTCCCGCGTGATGCGGAAATCCGGCTTGATGAGCCGCTGGGCGGAAATGCGGCCGAGGCAGACAACAATGGCAGGACGGATGATGCGTACCTGCTCCCGCAGATGCGCAATACAGACGTCGGCCTCCTCCGGCTGCGGATCGCGGTTCTGCGGCGGCCTGCACTTGAGAATGTTGGCAATGTAGACATCGTCCCGCGGAATACCGACTGCAAACAGATAGCGGTCGAGCAGCTGTCCCGCGGCACCGACGAACGGTATGCCGGTGGCATCCTCCCGCTCACCCGGTGCTTCACCGACAAACATCAGACGGGCATCGGGGGAGCCGGTGCCGAAGACCAGATTGGTACGGGTCCTGCCGAGCGCACAGCGCTGACATCCCTCACAGGCGGTGCGCAGCCGTGATAGCTTTTCTGCATTTTCTGACATGGTTTTTGCGTTACTCCTTTTGGCTTATCTCCGACCGGTCGAGCGCAGCAAGACGGGCAACGGCGTCGTGTGCACACAGGCACCGCGCATGCTCGCCGAGACAGCAGAGCATGGAGGCCGCGGCAATGCGTACCCCGAATTCCTCCAGAAGTCCCATCGGGCGGGATTCCTCGACGGCGAGATAGAAGCGGCGTGTATGCGGCATGACCCAGACCGTGCTGTCTCCGGTATAGCCGCGCTTCTGCAGAAGACGGCAGAGGCGGCAGAGGCGCTCGGGCGGACAGGCATCAAAGGCATACAGCGTGCGGGTGGTGCGTGTCTGCACGGCGGGATGTCGGGCGGCGGTCGGCTGAATTGTGGATTGCATATGTATCGGTTTCCTTTCTTCGCATGGTGGTTATACTATATTATAATCCCAAACGGCGAAAATGGAAACCCTCAATTTCTGGAAAGTGCTGTCGTCTCAGAACGAAGCATACGGCAGAAGCGGTCTTCCGCCGATTTCAAACAGATAATCGCGGGAACGCAGAAGCGCGACGAGCTCGTCATTGTTCTTCGGCAGAACCTTGGCACGCAGTGCGGCAGAGCCCTCATGACCGCGGTGATGCAGGTCGGTACCGATGGTCAGAATCGGGATATTCTGCTCGTCGGCATAACGGGCGGAAACCGTGATGCGGGAATTGTGACCGGGATGCATGTTGAACGCCTCAATACCGTCCATATGCGCGCCGTCCATGGCAACGATACCGTTGCGGAACGGATGCGCCTGACAGATCAGACGGTTTTCGGCGTGATAGATTTCATAGAACTCGCGGAAGGTCAGATCGAGACGGACAACCGTTTCGCGCAGGAACGCTTCGTCCACGCCGAACACGAGATAGTCGTTGGAATTTTCCTCAAAGCGGAATTCCGCGCCGAGCAGAACAGTAACGCCTGCCGCCTCACCCTCGGCCTTCGCCGCTTCAAAATCGGCAAGATAGGTACCGACGGGATCGTCCGTTTTCATGAACGGACCGCCCGGAAAGAAGTGATTGGTGACAACAACGGCGTCGTATCCCTGTTCCTTCAGACGCGCAATAAATTCCTTGGGCGGCAGCTCCGAGCAGGGAGAGACGGGTGCGGTGTGCGCGTGAAGCTCGATCTTATATTTGTACTGTGACAGAAAATTCTGAATTTCGGTGGGGTAGATGCTCATGGTAAGATGCTCCTTTTCGGGTGTTTTGATATCAACTATTATTATAAATCAAAACGGCGGAAATGTACAGAGGTTTCGGGTAAATTTCCGGGGAAAATTTCAAAAATATTTTTTGCACCGGCACTTTAGAAAAACGGAGCAAAAACGAGGAAATCGAAGAAAAAACGAGGTATCGGAAATCTAAATCAAAATTTCGAAAAAATCTTTGAAAAACCCCTTGACAACGGCTTTTTTCTGTGGTATAATCTTACACGTTCTGCAAAAGAAATAGGATGGTGCCGCACAAAAAACGCGGCATCGATAACAATAACGGAGGAAAACAACATGTCCACTTACATGGCAAAAAAGGAAACGCTGGAACGCGCATGGTATGTCATCGATGCAGCAGGCAAGCCCGTCGGTAAGACCGCAGCGCTCGCAGCTTCCATTCTCAACGGCAAGCACAAGCCCACCTACACCCCTCACGTTGACTGCGGCGATCACGTCGTTATCATCAACGCATCCAAGGCTATTTTCACCGGTAAGAAGATGACCGATAAGATGTACTACCATCACTCCGGTTACATCGGCGGTCTGAAGTTCATCGCTGCAAACCAGCTGATGAAGACCAAGCCGGAAGCTGTTCTCGAACTGGCAGTCAAGGGTATGCTCCCCCACAACTCCATCGGCGCAGCAAGCTTCAACCGTCTCAAGGTTTATGCAGGCGCTGAACACAAGCAGCAGGCGCAGAAGCCGACCCTCATCGAAGGCTGATCGGACAGATTGTCAGAAAGGAAGTAATTGAAAATGATGTATACAAGCGCTAAGCCCTACTTCTACGGTACGGGCAGAAGAAAGAAGTCCACTGCAAGAGTCCGCATCATGCCCGGTACCGGTGTCATCACCATCAACGGCCGTGACATCGACGACTACTTCGGTCTGGAAACCATGAAGCTCATCGTCAACCAGCCCTTCGGCGTTACCGCTACGGAAGGCAAGTTTGACATCATCGCAAACGTCCGCGGCGGCGGTTTCTCCGGTCAGGCCGGTGCTATCCGTCACGGCGTCGCAAAGGCTCTCCTTCAGGCTGACGAAACCTTCCGTCCCGCTCTGAAGAAGGCAGGCTTCCTCACTCGTGACCCGAGAATGAAGGAAAGAAAGAAGTACGGTCTCAAGGCAGCTCGCCGCGCACCGCAGTTCTCCAAGAGATAATTACAACATTATCAAAAAGCGAGAAAACAAGAGAAAAACAGAGAAAAACGCCGTTTTTGCGAGATTTTGCAGAACGGCGTTTCTGTTTTGATGTCCGTTTGATGTCCGAACGCTCAAAAATTATAAAAAATCAGCGGTTAAGGCGTAAAAACCTCAACCGCTTTTTTGCTTTTTATCGGCTTGTTTCAATCAGATATTTTACAAGGTCAGGCAATATCCCTTGATTAGATGTATTACCGATAAATGATACATCTGCTATCTGTGGCGGTGTACCGCCGTTTGTGTACAGGCTCAAAACATCTAACATCTTGATACGCTTTTGTGTGCCGTCCTTGTATGTAACATCTGCCCACACATCACGGTACAGCTCTTTTTCAAGATCGGAAAGTCTTTCATATATTTTCTTCTGCATACGCTATCGCCTCAATTCTGTTTAATATTCTTTGCACATCGTCAAGGCTGTTTCCGCTTACTACTCTGATAAAGCAAGCGTTTGGATTTGCTTCAAGTTCATCAACGGAACATTCCTTTTCCACACCGTCAAAGTCTGCGAGAATAACAAGGCGATTAGGTGAGATTTGTTCAAGCCTTTTCAACCTTTGAATTATGCTGTTCGTCATCTGCTATTGTTTCCTCTCCGAAAATTTCTCGTTCATACATTGAAATATCTTCGATTTCGATAACCTCGTCATTTTCCAACGCCTGAATACGTTTCAGTATATCCCTTGTCATTTAGTCCTCGCTTTCAAAATCGTGTATATTTCTGTTTGGCTGTGGGTGATCTATCAGGTATTGAATATAGTCCAAAAATTCTTGATGTGCTTTTTCTATTGCCTCATCGTGTACTATCTTCTTTTCAACCTCGATCAGCCTATTTTTAACCGTTTTACTCATTGCTTGTATCAGGGATAGAATAGCCCTCTACCTTTGCTATAATTTCGTCTGTCCTGTCCATATACTGTTTATCGAACACAGCAGAGATTTCAATTTCTTCAGGTCTTAACGCATATTCACCCCATTTGATTACAGCTTCAAGGGCTTGACTATGAGCATTAGGGACGATTTGCAAAGCCCTGCCTTTGTCTGCCATTTCTCTATATCCCTGCTTTTCGCCTGTTTCAATGAGTTTTGCCCCTATCAGCTTACGCATTGTATAATTTTCGGGGTATTCGTCAGCAAGTGCCATTAAATCCCTGTTGCTTAACGCTCCGCTGTTAATCAGAGCAAGCCCCTTTTCGTCTATCTGTTCAGGTGTAGCTCTGAAATGTCTGTCAAAAACGCTGTTTGCTTCGTTGAGGATTTCGGCAAATTCTGCCTTTGCTTCTCTTACCACACTATCAAGGCGGTTTTTCAACTCCCTTTGAATTTGCTCATTCTCGATGTACGCTTCCTGTCTTTCGTTTGGGTTTCTCCACCCTCTCTGCTGTTCCTTGTTCCACTTTTCACGTTCTTTGACAAGAGCATTTGCGTAAACCTCAAAGCCTGCACGTGCTTGTCTGTATGCGTTTCTCATTCTGTTGATATAATCGGTCAAATAAATTCTTTTCTCATTCATTTTAATAGCCTCCAGCTTCAAAAATATTTGCGGTGTAATTACCGTCTTTGTCCTTGCAAAGTCCCTTTGCGACTTGTCCTATAAAACTACCGCTTCCATAGGATAAATACGATATATCGCCCTTTGTGGCGTGTTCTAAAAGTTGCTCGGCGTTCAATATCTTTTGCGTGCCTTGTTTGTCCTTAATCATATATCTGCCGTCAGGATTGGCTTGCAAAAAATCATCAAGTTTTATCAATCTATCAATCATTGACATAGTGTATCACCTCTCAATTATTCACGCTCTTTTCAAGTTCTTCAATCCTTGAAAGAATGTCTATCTGCTCGGTGTACTTCAAGCAATTTTGCAATATCAGAGCAGAGGCGTTTAATCTCACCTGTGGAGCGGTGTCCGTATCTTCCATAATGCCCCTGATCGTGTCAACCGCCTTTGTCAATGTTGCTTGTAATGTGGTACAGGCTTCATTCAAAACAAGAGAACGCCTGCGGTCATATTCTGCCTTGAATGTTTCATCAGCAAGCCTATTGTAAATCGTGGTACGGCTTACGCCTGAAATTTTCTCGGCTTCCGCTATGCTTCCACACGATAACAGAGCGGTCAAGATGTGTTCGTCTTTCGGTTTCAATTCCATTAAATCACCCCTTATTTTGTGCGATTTTTCGCTGATATGTAAAGATTTTACCTGCGGTTTTGTCATGCACTCGCAAGCCTGACGGAATAATCTCTATTTTGATTGTGTCCGTTTCAATGGCTGTATGAGGCTCTGAAACGCCCTCTGAACGCTTTACACGGACAGATCGGAAAGTGTATTCCTGTTCTGCTTCAAGGTCATATACGGTAGTTATTACGCCCTCTCGGACGATTAGAACGCTATCACTTTGATATAGTGTCTTTGGCTCATTATTACAGCCCACAAAGGACAGCAAACAGACAGAAACAAGCAAGAGAAAAGCAACTGTTTGTACACATTTCAGGCGTTTCAGCTTTTCCGCTCTGTCCTTTTTTGATTGTTCAAGATTACATACATAATCAAGAGCTTTTTTGCCTTTGCGGTAGTTTTGATAATACTGCCGTTGATATGCTCTGCGTTTTTCGATCTTGTCAGTATCGGTCATTTATTCGCCCTCACTTTCGGATTTCTTCATTTCTTTTATTTGCTTTTTCAGGCGATTGACTTCCTTTCGATATTCGTCCTTTTGATGTTCCAAACGCTGAATTTTCTCGTTAAGTAAATCAATCAACATTGCATTATAATCGGTCATTTTTTATCACCTCGCTAACATTTCAATTTGTTTATTATTCAAAAATTTTCGTTTGCGGATATAGTTCACGGCTTCATCGTATTCAGGAAAATAATGTCCGTTTCCTGCAAACTGTACGCACCATTCAGCATAATCAGGCGGTGAATAGTCTTGTATTCTTTGCAACCACACTATACAGCCCTTATGCGTGCATATTTTCTCTTGTGATAGAATAGTCATCGTTTCACCTTTCTGTCGGTTACAAAGGTTACAAGAGTTACGCATTTTTCCATAGAGGATAAAAACATAAATATATTATTTTATTTTTTGTAGATGCTCCATAGGATTTTACTGTAACGCCTGTAACCTGTAACCGTATATTAAATATGATGGACAAAATTATAATTGCGTTTCGGTAACACTCTCAATCTTTGGGTTTTGCCGTCAATCTTTCGGATTTCTGCGTTATATCCCATTTTATCAAGCACTTTTCCGATTTGTGCAGAGGAATAGGCTCGGAGTTCATCGGGGTACAACTGCTTAAAATCCGTAACGGTCATATATAACCATTCGATTTTATACCTTGCATTATCGGATTGATTGAGAATGTCCTCAATTTCGTTTTCGCCTTTGAGTTTCTTTTCGTGATTGGCGTTTCTCTCTGCAAGTTGCTTTTGTTCAGCCTGTGTCAATCTAAATCCCTGAATATCATTCAACGCCATTTGCTCGATCTGTTTCCACAGCATAACAGCGTTAAAATCTCGTAAACGGTCAAGGTCTATTTTGTCGATCTGAACGGTCAAGAAACGGCGATTTCCTGTGCTGTCTATCAAAAATTCATCGCTATTACAAGTACCGCAAAGGCTTGTCCTACGTATCGCTCTGATACTGTCCCTACCGTATGGACGGCGGTACTCGTCAACGGAATTTGTGATAAACGCTTTCAGGCGTTCAATATCGCTTCTGAACGTGCTTTCAATTTCTCCCATTTCAGCTATCCAACAGGACAAGGCTCGAATGTACGTATCTTTATCACGAAAATCCACACAAACGCCCTCTTTGAAAAATTGCGGTTTTAGTGCTAACTTTCGGAAAAGAGAGGTTTTGCCTATTCCTTGTCTGCCTGTGATTACGAGAACGCCGTCTGCTCCGAATGGCTCTGTTTCATCGTTATGTAACAGGGAGATACTTTGCCATAACCATTTTTTAATGAGTGTACGGCTCAATTCGTCATTATCGGCAATATGCAGAATAGAATACAATTCTGAAAGATAGTCCCTGCCGTCATAATCGTATGAGTTCAGCAGTTCAATCACAGGATTGTATCTGTTACGGCTTGCAATTATATCAAGGTATGCGGATATGATTTGTATATTGCACCGTTTGAAATTGCCCTGTAATTCACTATACAGAATGGCTGATATATTGGAGTGCAAACGCTCTTGACTTTCGCCCTGCATACCCTCAATATCAATGCTCTGTGTAACATCGTTCAGCCTTACTGTAACGCCGTTTTCGGTCAGGTAGTCGGATAATACTTCGGGTGTAAATAAATCGTCTGTATCGTCTTTTTGTGGCTCTTTGCGTGGTCTGCCTCTGCCTTTGTAATACTCGCCCCCACACAAAGCAATAGCATTTGAAATTGTGGCTTCTCGGTAGTCTGTCCGCTCCCATTTCTGACGGTATAAAGCACTACCCCGAAAAGCTGTGTCAATGGCGTTTATATCGCCTTGTAAATAAAATGCAAGCATATTACAAAGGGCTATATCTGCGGAGCTTTCATCGTTGTTATACCCCGATATATCGCCCCTGTCATAAAGAGCAATAAACTTTGTGCCGTTCTTTGCTTTTCGTGCTATGTCAATGATATTTTCGCTCAATCGTTTACCGCCTTTATACATATATTTTTCAAGGAAATATAAAACTTCCTCTGTCTTGTCCGTTATATTCTCGGTGTCAGATACTCGATCACCTGTATATGTGAAGTATCTATTTGTCAATCCGCTGAAATAACATTCAAGCTCATTACTTTTGTTTTTTTGATAATACCGTGTGTCAAGTTTGATTTTGCCGTCTTTGTCTGTGGTCTTTGGTATTCTTGACATATCGCACCTGAACAGGATATGAAAACCGCTTCCGCTCGGAGATCTTTCGATATATGTCCCCTCAAAGAGTTGCAGTATCTCGTTTTGGAGAGGGTTTGACTTTGTGTGTCCGTCCGCTCCGTCAATGTCAATTCCACAGATACCGTCCGCAAACATAAAGCCCATACCGTCATACTTTTTACGGGCTGAAAATGCCGTCTGATAATCGCTCCAACTCTGCCGATTATTGCTCATAGCCTTACCGCCTGTTTTGGCATTGTATGGTATCTTTGTCGGTCTGCCGTCTTTGTCGGTTTCATATTGCCAACATATCCACACACTTTGAGATTTTAAGTCAGTCAAACATTTCTCACCGCCTTTTTGCTTTCCTCTGTGAGCTGTTCAACCAAAAGGGGATAGTTAATCAAGCATTTGTTTCCGCACATTATATGAGGGATTTTTCCTTGTTTTTGGAGCAACCTCAAAGCGTGCTCGGAGAGTATTCCTGTTTTTGCCGTTTCACGTATAGTCAAGAATTGAGGGGTAGTATCAAGCATTGGCTTCACCTCTCACAATTCGATCAATAGCAGAGAAAACAAGTTTTTTCTTGTCCTCTGACAGTTCTTCTCTTAACCACTTGCAAAAGGTAAATTCAGATATGCCGATTTCCTTTGCAACCTCATAATGACAGAGGCGGTTTTTCTTAATCAACATTCTTACATCTAAATTGTACATATTTTTAATTCCTTTCATAAAATCAAAGGCTGTGCACTTCCTTTTGTAACTTAATTATAAACTAAAACAATAACTATTGACATTGTAAAAATGTTGTGCTATAATATATGATGAAAGGAAACATTTTGAGGTGATAATATATGCAACACAGATTTCGTGCACACTATTCAAAGCAAACAACAGAATTTCATATCATTTTAGATATAGACTATGAGCTATACGAAGAAATGAGCGATAGTACAAGATCATTTTACGGATACAACGAAAAAACAGGAAGAATTATTCCTGATGATTGGAATGTCGAAAGAGGGGATATTCACCCTGATTTCCGCTTTTTCTTTGGAGATTTTCTTGCCTATACTGATAAATCTTTTGATGATACTGAAAAGATTTTTGACTTGATTTCAGATCTGTTTCACGGTCTAACCGAAAGTGGAATAAATCAGTTGAAAACGTGTCATTTACACAAAGCAAAACTCGATTACATAGAATATCTTTCATACAATAATTTCAGCCTTGATTTTTTGGAGCGTTTTGCTAACAGCAAAGGAATACACTTTAACAGAACGCTTACCACAAAAAGCGGACAGCGTTTGAGTGTGGACAGCGATATAACAGATATTTGGTATGTGTATGAAAGTCAATCAATAGAAGATATTATCTTTTCAAGCGTTCATTTTGCATTAGAAAACGGATATAAATTTGCACAATGTCAACATTGCGGAAAATGGTTTTTTAAGAGTAGCAACAGAAAAGACAGCAATACAAAATACTGTAAAAGAAATAGCCCTGTTTCTGATTACTCACATTTGAGTTGTGAACAGGCTGTACGGAATATAATTCAGCAATGTACAAGAGTTAAAAACCGTATTGAAACAAAAATACAGCTTGCAGAAAAAGGCACATACTCATATTTCATTATTGATTTTCAAAATCAATGTGAAGTATATAAAGACAAAATCAAAGAATGTCCCACAGCTAAAAACTTAACTGATTATATGTCCTTTTTGGAAAGAGTAGAAAAAGAGAGGGAGTGGCTAAAAAATGGCAACGATAAATAAACGTGGAAACACATTTCAAATTGTGGTATCGCTCGGACTTGATACGAACGGAAAGAAGATCAGAAAAACTACCACATATAAACCGCCCGAAAACACCACACCGAAAAAGGCTGAAAAGCTCGCACAGGAATTTGCTATTGAGTTTGAGCGTAAATGTAGAGGTCTGTCCTCATTAAACGAAAATATGCGTTTCTCTGAATTGGCTGAATGGTATATTGAAAACTATGCAAGAAACAAGCTGAAACCGATTACAGCCTACACCTATGAGGGACAAATAAGAAACCATTTACTGCCTGAATTGGGGAATATGAAACTAAAAGATTTCACCCCTGCAAAGATTACGGCATTTTTCAAAACTCGCACTTATCAGCCTGCAACCTGTCGGAAAGTGTATGTAATTCTTCAAAGTGTGTTCGCTCGTGCTGTGGAGCAAGGTTTTATCAAGGAAACGCCCTGCACAAAAGCGGTTATACTTCCAAAAGCACAAACGCCGAAAGAAAAAAAGCCTTTCCTTGACGAAAATCAAGCAAAAGCCTTGTTAAAAATGGTAGAGGATAACACACAGTTCAACCGAATTATAAAGGTACTGTTATATACTGGTATGCGATCGGGTGAGTGTTTGGCTCTCCGTTGGCAAGATATAGACTTTGAGAACAGGACAATTCACATTGAAAACACTCTGACAGATGTCGGCGGTAAACATTGGCTTCAACCGCCGAAAACTGCAACAAGTAACCGTTATATTGCTTTATCGGATATATTGGCTGAAATATTCATCGAACAAAAGAAATATAATGATGAAAAATTGAGCAGGCTCGGAAGTCTGTATCAATATCCTGAAATGGTATTCACAACAGACAGCGGAAATTATGTTGACAGGTCAGGGCTTAACACACAGTTCAGGCGTTTTGTAAAGGGAACGGACTTTGACTTTATTTCTCTGCATAGTTTACGCCATTGTAACGCAACGCTTTTGATAAACAGCGGTATTGATCTCAAAATCGTGAGTGAGTTGCTCGGTCATTCTGATGTGTCCACAACAGCGAATGTTTACGCTGATGTTCTGAAAAGCTCAAAGGCAAAAGTAGCAGACTTGATTTCCCTGAAATTACAGAACGATTGATGTCCGTTGATGTCCTTTTGATGTCCAAAATTACAAAAAGGTATTGCAATTTGCACCAAGATATGATACAATAATGCGTGTAAAGCCTTATATTACAGGACTTTTTCAAACGATACAAAACGGCACAAAACACCTACATTATAACTCCAAGAGATAATTTATCCCGAATGGGTTTTATCAAAGAAACAGTCCTCACAATCGTGGGGGCTGTTTTTTTGCGGTGATTTATTTATTCACAATTCTGTGATATAATGGTATCAATCAGATAAACTTGAATTTGTAGGTGCGTGCAATGAACCTAATAGAATTAACTCACAAGAACGATATTTTACAAACATATGAGATTTACAAACACTGTATGTTTATGCCTACCGAAGAAAAGTTTAATAAGAAAGCAGAACAATTTCTGAATAATAACTCTGTAAAAATCTTTGCTTGTTTTAGTCACGGAAAGATTGTGGGTGTTATGGC
>JAFTLK010000159.1 GCA_017455975.1 Clostridia bacterium
GCCGCTCTTGAAAACTTGATATCGGATCCTGATAGAGAGTTCTTTTCCTTGAATTGAGGTGAGAGGATGGCAGAAATAACCATGTGAAAAATAGTACCGGGGAAACATCCGGCTAAAACAAAGCTAAATAGCACCATAGCGGCGTTCAACCGTGCCGTGAGTGTGGGAGCTGTTGAGATAGGAAAGGCTTGCACTAAGAAGATGGAAAAGGATATCTATATTCTGTACAACTACTATCAAGTGCTACATCATTCCTGCCATCGGCCATATTCGGATCGGTTCCCTCCGAGCCAAGCATTGCAGAAAATGGTCAATGACATGATGGCGAGAAACCTCTCTCCCAAGAACATCCGCGATGCCTACAATAACATCAATGCCGCAATGAAAAAGGCGGTTATTCTGCGTTGCGTCGCCTACAACCCTTGTGAAGGTGTTGTTCTGCCCAAGCTGAAAAAATATCGTGCGCAGGTATATGATCAGAAGCTTATTCATCAGCGCCTTGATATGACGAGAGGAACCGCCCTCTATCTCCCGGTCTTTCTTTGCGTAACTGTAGGGCTGAGACGTGGAGAAATGCTTGCCCTGCGCTGGGATGATATCGATTTTTACAACAAGCTTCTCAAAGCCAGAAATAACACGGTCAGAGGGGAGAAGGGTTACATCTTCAAAGCCCCCAAAAGTGAGGCAGGCATTCGGGATATCGCCATTGGCGATGAGGTACTGGACGAGCTGAGACAGGCAAGAGCGCCATACACAATGGATGCCTTCACCTATGGTGCAGGATTTCAGAACCTTGGCTTCGTCGTCCGCCAGGATGATGAAACACCTTACAAACCCGATTCCATGACGCAGAAATGGGAGCGTTTTCTCGAGGAGTCAGGCCTCCCCAAGATTCGTCGGCACGATCTGCGTCACAGCAATGCCACCGCCCTCATTCAGGCTGGGGTCAATCCCCGTGTCGTGCAGCAGAGATTAGGACATTCGGATGTGAGCATCACGCTGAACACCTACACCCACGTCCTCCCCGAAATGGACGCGGCGGCGGCTGACAAAATTGACGCCATTCTGCTCAAACGAGCGTAGATTTAAAATTAGCGTGGTTGCTTTCGACGGCAACGGTCGGCTTTTGGTCGTTTTTTTGTATCGCACACCCGTCCTGTCGAGGCGATCGATGGCAATCCAGTGTTTGCCAGAAGCCCTCATAACCCGGAGGGAGTGGGCTTGGGTGGACGGTGAAGCGAGCGCGACAAGGGAAAAAACAAGGAGTATCGGGCACGAGCTGTGCCGAGTGCCCGAGACGACTATGTTTTTGACAGAGCCTTTCAAATTCCACCCCCGCAACCAAGATGAGGGGCAAAAAAGATGCACCCCAGAAAACCCGAGAAAGTCTCGGGTTTTCTTCTTTTTTCGCCGTTTTTCTCGCTTTTTCAAAAATCAAAAACCAATGCGGGAAAAAGGATGCAAAACGCGTTTTAGGGGTGTCGGTGGGGACTTGAACCTCAGACTTTCTTTTTAGGATGTGTTTTCAAAGCCGTTTTTTGCGGAATTACAAATCGTTTTTTTCAGTATTTAATTGTTAACTTTCTGTACCTTTCCAATATTCTTTCAAACAAATACATAATATAAAGCACGTATATGAAAACAGCGATGAGATTTTCGTCTCATCGCTGTTTGTTCTTGAATATTTGTTTTTGCAGCCGCAAAATTTCTATAACCTTGCAAGCAGTCCGTCAATAAACTGCTTGGCAAGTCTTGCGGATCTGCCGCCGCGTTCAAGCGCAAAACGCTCGGCAAGCAGATCAAGCTCATCCATCTGTATATCAACACCGTTTTCTTCTGCCAGATGATGAACGATATGCAGGAATGTCTCCTTGTTCGGCTTCGAGAAGGTGACATGAATACCAAAACGCTCCGACAGTGAAACAATCTCCTGCATGGTATCATTGCGATGAATGTCATCCCCCTCACGGTCGGAAAAGGTTTCCTTTATTATATGTCTGCGATTGCTGGTAGCATAGATCACTACATTGTCCGATTTCGCTGTGACCGAACCCTCCAGCACTGCCTTCAGCGCGTTGAAATTGTCATCATCCTTTAAGAACGAAAGGTCATCGATGAACAGAACGAATTTAAGCGGATTCTCCGCCAGCGTGTCAAGCACCTTCGGGATGGCACGAAGCTGATCCTTGCGCAGTTCAATCAGACGCAGTCCTTTTGACCACAGGTGATTGGCAATCGCTTTCACAGTGGAGGATTTTCCGGTACCGGCGTCTCCTGTCAACAGGATGTTGGCGGCAGGTTTTCCCGCAAGAAGCGCTTCTGTATTGTCAAGAACGATTCTCCGTTCTTTCTCATAATCCACCAGAAACGAAAGTTCTGTCTGATCCGGGTTTTGAACCGGCACAATTTGATTTGCTTCATTTACATAAAACATATTGTGCTTTGCAAAAATTCCGTAACCGTATTTGCCGATGTTTTCACATCTGTGCAGATAGATATCCGCAAGACGCAGATTGGTTGTTGTAAAATCCGGACGATATCCTTTGTAGCTGATTAAGGAGCAAAGTTTTTCGCTTGTCAGCTCAGTGCACTCCTGCAGAATTGCCAGTTCTTCCTCCAAAGCCTCTTGCATATATTTCGGAACTGCTTGTCTGTTTCCAACCGTTCGGACGTAAACATTGCTGCTGCTCGTGCAGATTTCCTTGATATATTCCCCGAGATTGCCGCCGTTTGCCTCGTACAAGGACGAGACAAAGGCGGAATATACAGCAACCGCAGGCTTTTCAAGATACCGCAACAAGGTGGAAAGCACCGGATCGTCGAGTAGATCACGGAAAATACAAAGAGATTTCAGTTTTACTTTAATGTTTTCCATATCAGTTCAAAATCGCGCCCGATGCACCGCCTGAAACGAGTGCCGCATATCGTTTGAGATAGCCGGACAATTCTTTTTTCTTTGGCACAAAATTCTTCATGCGTTCGGCAAGAACATCGGCGTCCACCTTCAGTTCAATCCTGTTTTCGGGAATGTTAATGCAGATTATATCGCCATCTTCAACCACACCGATCATGCCGCCCGAAGCCGCTTCCGGCGTGACGTGACCGATACAAGCCCCTCTTGTCGCACCGCTGAAGCGTCCGTCGGTGATGAGTGCGACACTTGAGCCGAGTCCCATCCCCATGATCGCGGAGGTGGGATTCAGCATTTCACGCATACCGGGGCCGCCCTTGGGCCCTTCATAGCGGATGACGACCACGTCACCTGCCACAATTTTTCCCGCGTTGATCGCCGTCTGCGCTTCCTCCTCGGAATCAAACACCTTTGCGGGACCTTCATGCACGAGCATTTCGGGCAGAACGGCAGAACGCTTAACCACACTTCCCTCGGGGGCAAGATTGCCTTTGAGCACCGCAATTCCGCCCGTTTCGCTGTAAGGATCGTCAATCAGACGAATGACTTCCGGGTTAAGATTGACACAGCCGGCAATATTTTCGCCAATGGTCTTTCCCGTAACTGTCATGCAGTCGGTGTGAAGCAGATTCTTTTTGGTCAGCTCGTTCATCACGGCATACACACCGCCTGCCTCGTTCAGATCCTCCATATAGGTACGACCTGCAGGGGCAAGATGGCAGAGATTTGGAGTTTTTGCGCTGATTTCGTTGGCAATATCAAGATTCAGCTCCACACCGCATTCATGAGCGATTGCGGGAAGATGAAGCATCGAGTTTGTCGAGCAGCCGAGTGCCATATCCACGGTCAGAGCGTTCATAAGTGCCTCTTTTGTCATAATATCGCGGGGGCAGATATTCTTGCGAACCAATTCCATCACCGCCATGCCTGCGTGCTTGGCAAGCTCAATGCGCGCGGAATAGACTGCCGGAATTGTGCCATTTCCGCGAAGTCCCATACCGAGTGCTTCAGTCAGACAATTCATCGAGTTTGCTGTGTACATACCCGAGCAGGAGCCGCAGGTGGGGCAGGTCTTGCACTCGTATTCATAAAGCTTTTCGTCGGTGATCTTGCCCGCGTTGTATGCACCTACCGCCTCAAACATGGAGGAAAGGCTTGTCTTCTTCCCTTCCACTCTTCCCGCAAGCATCGGACCGCCGCTGACAAACACGGTGGGAATGTTCACTCTTGCCGCCGCCATCAGAAGTCCGGGTACATTCTTGTCGCAGTTGGGCACCATGACAAGCCCGTCAAAGCCGTGGGCAAGAGCCATTGCTTCCGTGGAATCGGCAATCAGATCGCGGGTGACAAGGGAATATTTCATACCCGTGTGTCCCATAGCGATGCCGTCACAGACAGCAATCGCCGGAAATACGATCGGCGTACCGCCAGCCATCGCAACGCCGATTTTCACGGCATCCACGATCTTGTCAAGATTCATATGTCCGGGCACGATTTCATTGTACGAGCTGAC
>JAFTLK010000160.1 GCA_017455975.1 Clostridia bacterium
AATCCAGGTGACAACTGAAAATGTAACTGTGGATTATGAGATCAGTGACGATTTTAAGGAAGTGATGATATATATTGATAATGAAATCACATACAGGGCTTACCATGTTATGTATGAAATGGAATTACGAGAGTAAATCGGGGTGAGAGTTGTTTTATACCACGAGCTGTTACAGAGCTCTGATATTCCGTATTATGGCAATGTTGTGCATTTCATTTATACCGGCTCCGAATCTGAAAAGGATGAATAGAATTTAATTTCATAATTAATAACCGATCATTATTTACATAAACAAGGGAGGTATGCCTATGAAGCGAAAAGTCCTGACAATCACAGTCCTCGTTTTACTGTTTCTGCCGCCATTGTTGGTCATCCTCTTTGAATTGGGAACGAAAATCGATAAAAATACGCATATGGATAGTTACAAAGATTATTATATCTACAGGATTGATTATGTGTCACATGGCATTTTTGAGTCGTCTGCATACACCAGCCTTTGGTTTCTGCCATCTCAAAAAGAGCAGTTGCTGAACAAAATCAAAGAAGATGTCAGTGAAATACTGACAGATATTCAAGCGCAGATGTCAAAAGATAATATAACGATGGATTATGAGATCAGTGACGATTTCAAGGATGTGACAATTTATATAGACGATTATGGAACTTATATGCAAATGCGCCATTGGGCGGAATCAGATGTGATTGATTCGGAGTATTTGAAGTCAGAAATCGGCAGGAGAGTCACTTTATACCACGATCTCATACAGAATTCCCATGAACCAGATTACGGCAATGTGAATGTCCCGTATTGGGGCGATGTTGTGAATCTCGTTTACAACGGTTCTGAAGCAGACAAAGAGCAATGGTTTCGTGAACAGGAAGAAAAAGAGAGAGAGAAATTGGGATACCTGATTCCCGGTGATCATCCTTAACACAAATTCCCCGCAGACTGCCGCAAGGGTTTTGCCCCTCGGCAGTTCTTTTTCTTTTCCTCACACTTTTCTGTAAAAAAAGCATTGACATCCATCCAAAAATATGTTACCATGTTACCAACAATATATATTTTGGAAAGGAACGAATCCACCATGAATTTACGCGCACCCGCATACCCGCTTGTCACGGTCGACCCCTATTTTTCGCTGTGGTCGATGTCCGATAAGCTCAACGAATCCACCGTCAATCACTGGACAGGCAAACCGAACACGCTCGTCGGCACCGTTACCGTCGACGGCGAGGAAAAGCTGTTCATGGGCGGTCTGGATATGCCCAAAATCGATCAGATTTCTGTCGATGTCGATGCATTCACGACGACCTATGTTTTCTCCGACGGCAAGATCGAGCTGACCGTCCGCTTCACCACACCGCTGCTTCCCGATGATCTGAAGACGATGACCCGTCCCGTCTCCTATATGGCGCTGGAATATCATTCCATCGACGGCGAATACCATGAAGTCATTGCAACGGTTCTCGCATCCGAGGAGCTCGTCATGAACGCAAAGGGCGACGATACCGTCGAATGTGAGATGCTGAACATCGGCGACATCCCCTGCGCCAAGATGGGCAAGACCAACCAGCAGATTCTGAACCGCTCCGGCGACGATCTGCGCATCGAATGGGGTTACTTCTACCTCGCAGTCCCCGGCGGTGAGGTTTCCTCTTTCCGCTGTCCCGACGAGGAAATGTCCTATGTCATGGGTAAGGTCGAGCTTCTGCCCGACGGCACCAATCTCATCCTGTTTGCCTACGACGACATCGAATCAATGGTCTACTTCGGCGACCATCTCAAGTCCGTCTGGAACGCCGACGGCACCACGATGGAACAGGCGATTGTCGATGCCTATGAAGAATACGAGCTGCTTCTGACCGTCTGTGCCTCCATCGCCGAGGGTCTGTACCTCGACGCGGTCAAGTGCGGCGGCGTCAAGTATGCAGAACTGCTGTCCCTTGCCTTCCGTCAGGTCATCGCGGCGCACAAATGCGTGCTCGACACCGACGGCAAGGTGCTGTTCATCTCCAAGGAATGCTTCTCCAACGGCTGTGCCGCAACGGTTGACGTTTCCTATCCGTCCATCCCGATGTTCCTGCTTTACAATCCGGAACTGGTCAAGGGCATGATGCGCCCGATCTTCAAATATGCAGAGTCCAAGGACTGGCCGTTTGACTTCGCGCCGCACGATGCAGGACAGTATCCGCTCGTCAACGGACAGGTCTACGGCGGCAACAAGCTCGAATACCAGATGCCCGTCGAGGAATGCGGCAACCTGCTCGTCATGGTCACAACGACCGCAATTGCAGAAAACGATCCTTCCTTTGCGTCGGCACACTGGGACACCATCGCCGGCTGGGTCAAATACCTGATCGAATACGGCGAAGACCCGGCAAACCAGCTCTGCACGGACGATTTCGCGGGTCACCTTGCGCACAACTGCAACCTGTCCATCAAGGCAATCATGGGCGTTGCCTGCTTCGGTATTCTCAACCGGATGCTCGGTCATGAGGACGAAGCGGTCAAGTATATCGAAAAGGCACGCGAAATGGCGGCATCGTGGGCAGAACGCGCTGCCAACGGCGACGGCAGCTACAGACTTGCCTTCGACCGTCCCGGCACGTTCTCGATGAAGTACAACGCCGTCTGGGACAAGCTCTTCGGCACGAAGATCTTCGCGCCGGAAGTGCTTCAGAGCGAAATTTCCACCAACTTCGCACGCTTCAAGCCCTACGGTATGCCGCTTGACAACCGCGCCGATTACACCAAGTCCGACTGGCTCGTCTGGACGGCTACCCTCTGCCGCGATCAGGCGGATTTTGAGCGCTTTATTGAGCCGCTGTGGAACGCGTACAACTATACCAAGCACCGCGTACCGATGACCGACTGGTATGATACCATTACCGCGGAACACTATCACTTCCAGAACCGTACCGTTCAGGGCGGTCTGTTCATCAAGATGCTGGAAGCATCAGAGATGCTTCGTGCATCCGGTATTCTCGCACTGTAATCCAAAAAACAATCAAGGAGGACAACGACTATGATGATCCGACAGCAGGCATTTGCAGGCGCAAAGGATGCGCCGATGTACAAAGGCGGTCTGCACTGCCACACCACCCGTTCCGACGGACGCGGCACGCCCGAGGAGGTCATCCGGCTTCACAAGGAGCACGGCTACGATTTTCTTGCCCTTACCGACCACCGCAATTACAACTACACAAACTTCGCACCGGAATGTGACATCACAATCATCCCCGGTATGGAATACGATGGCGGCGGTTTTCCGACCATCACCGACAATGAGGGTACTCTGACACCCGCCTTTGATTCCACCGGCTTCCGCTGCTTCCATACGGTCTGCATCGGTCCGGAAAAGGAAAACGGCAACGCGTATGAGCAGGATCAGCGCTTTGATTCCGCCCGCGTCAGATCGCAGGAGGAATATCAGCCGTATCTGGACAAGCTCCACGCCGACGGACAGATGACGGTTTACTGCCATCCCGAGTGGTCATCGACCCCTGCCCGCTACTTCTCGAAGCTGAAGGGCAACTTCGCGATGGAAATCTGGAACTCCGGCTGTGCCATCAACATGGACATGGACACGGATGCTGCGTATTGGGATGAAATCCTCGGTCAGGGCATCCGTCTCTGGGGCGTTGCAACGGACGACGGTCACTCGATGAACCATCACTGCAACGGCTGGGTACGTGTCCGCGCGGCATCCCGTTCCGTCTCCGATATTCTCGCCGCACTGAAAGAGGGTAAGTTCTACTCCTCCTGCGGACCGGAGATCTATGACTTCTATTATGAAGACGGCAAGGCGGTCGTGATCTGTTCAGAGGCGGCAACCGTCCGTCTGCAGGCAGACAAGCACCCCAACCGCGTCGTCCGCTCTGCCGACGGCACACTGACCCGTGCGGAATTCGATATCGGTCAGAGCTACAGCTACATCCGTGCGACCGTCATTGACCGTGACGGCAAACACGCCTGGACCAACCCCATCTTCTTGAAATAACGAAAGGAATCCATCTATGAACAAATTTGTTTTTGACAAGCTCCCCTGCGGCTGTGAAGTCACGGCCTACGAAATCGGCAATGACACCGTCCGTGCAACCATCCTCAACTACGGCGGCATCATCCAGAAGCTCCTTTACAAAGGCACCGACATCATCGGCGGCTATGACACCGTGGAGGGCTACCGCGTCTCCGACGGCTATCAGGGCGCGCTCATCGGCCGTTACGCAAACCGCATCCGCGGCGGACGCTTTACCTTAAACGGCGTCGACTATCAGCTTGCCCAGAACGAATCGGCACGCGGCAACCATCTGCACGGCGGCGACATCGGCTATGATGCCAAGCTCTGGGATGTCGAATACAAGCAGGACTGCGGCGGCGAGCACCTGATTCTGACGCTGACCGACCCCGACGGCACGGAAAATTATCCGGGTACGGTCAATGTCAAAGTCACCTATTCTGTCTGCGGCGAGAACTTCTCCATTCACTATGAAGCAGTTTCCGACAAGGATACCCCCTTCAACATGACCAACCATGCATACCTGAACATGAACGGCATCGCAGGCGGTCAGATCTACGACCAGACCCTGCAGGTCAATGCGGACTTCATGTCCAAGGTGGATGAACTGCTGATTCCGGTTGATAAGGTTCCGGTTGACGGCACGGCCTTTGACTTCCGCACACCGAAGCTGCTCTCCAAAGAACTGATGACCTGCGACGATCCGCAGATGGTCATCGGCGGCGGTCTTGACCATAACCTCTATATCACAACAGACGAAGCGACCCTCTATCATGGCAAGAAGCTGGCAAAGGCTGCTGTATTCGCAGGCAAGCTCGGTGCGCTGACGCTGTACACCGACAAGCCGTGCGTGCAGTTCTATGCTGCCAACTTCATGG
>JAFTLK010000161.1 GCA_017455975.1 Clostridia bacterium
ATGCTACAAGCAGAGAATGGAAAAGGGTCTGTCGTTCTTAGAATTCAACTACATGATCATGCAGTCCTACGACTTCTACCACCTGTTCCAGCACTACGGATGCAACATGCAGTTCGGCGGTGACGACCAGTGGTCGAATATGCTCGGCGGTACCGAACTGATCCGCCGCAAGCTCGGTAAGGACGCATACGCGATGACCATCACGCTTCTGCTCAACTCCGAGGGCAAGAAGATGGGTAAGACGGCATCCGGTGCTGTCTGGCTCGACCCGAACAAGACCAGCCCGTTTGAATTCTACCAGTACTGGAGAAACGTCGGTGACGCGGACGTTCTCAAGTGCATCCGCATGCTGACCTTCCTGCCCGTTGAGGAAATCGATAAGATGGACGCATGGGAAGGCAGCCAGCTCAACACCGCAAAGGAAATCCTTGCATTCGAGCTGACCAAGCTCGTACACGGTGAGGAAGAAGCGAACAAGGCGCAGGCACAGGCACGCGCGCTGTTCTCCACGAATGTTGACGCAGATTCCGCGCCGACCGTCGAGCTTTCTGCCGCTGATTTTGCAGACGGCAAGGCTGACATTCTGGCACTGCTTGTCGGTGCTGAGCTGTGTGCATCCCGCTCCGAGGCAAGACGTGCGGTCGAGCAGGGCGGTGTCACCGTGGACGGCGAAAAGGTCACCGACTTCAAGATGACGTTCGATGTGGCTGATCTCGCTGACGGCAAGCTCATCAAGCGCGGTAAGAAGAACTTCAAGCGTGTCATTGTCAAGTAAGATACAATCATACAGAAAACAGGTCATAGTGAGATATGGCCTGTTTTTGTTTTGGATAATTAACAGAATATTCATGCAAACAGGTTTCGGATATGATATAATGAAAAAAAGGATGCCGTCATGGCAGAAAGGAGATCATCATGAAAACAAAGAAACTGGCAGCAGGGATTCTGATTGGCGTGATTCTGGCCGCCTCCACCGTATCCTGCGGGGAGCAAACGGAAACGAAAGAAGTTCCGCCGGTCAATGCCCGAAATGGCATTCTTTCTCAGGCGGGCGCTTTGACGGTTCTCACGCCGCAGAGCACCGGGAATGCTGTATACTATCCGAATCCGGACGGCGGCGTCACGGCAATGACACAACAAAAGGGTGCATGGGAATCCGACAAAGTTCTGAATGACGCATTCGTTCTGCATATGGATGTATTGGGGGACGAACTGATTTGTGGGATAGCAGAAGGAGAGACACTTGCGTGGTATGTCTATGATACCGGAACCGATACCAAAGCTCCGCTTCCGATCCCGGAAACGGGGGCTGCAGCGGAAGCGCTTTCCGATGCATCGGGAGTCTGCATCATCGGCGACGGTCTGTATGTTATGCACAGCTATTGGCAAGGTGTTTCCCGCATTGACCTGACGACATGGGAATGTGTCTCCTTTGATTCGGAAACATGGGACCGCCAGGTATCCTGTGCCGCCGATGAGACTTCCTTTTACGTTATGAAGCCGTTTGGACCGGAGGTCTTTGATCTTTCCTCCGGAGAAAAAGCGGTGTATGATTGGAGCGGCAGTGATGCCTGGCTCGGCAGTGCAAGCATCCGGTCCTCTTATCTGACAGAGAACGGGCGACTGTATCTGCATATTGCCAGAGAGGACGCCGCGGTTCCGGATGAGATGAAGCGCGGAATTCTGTATGCGGATACCGCTGATCTTGCGGCGGATCCTGTCCCGCTGGCGAACCTCGGTGTTCTGCCTGCGTATGCTGTCACCGGGATGTATGGGGAATATGACGGCACGCTGGTTCTGACCGACGGCGATATGCTGTATGCCTATGATACGGAAACCGATCGAATTGCGGATTTGTGCGCATTGCCGCAGACGGATGTGATCTGTTCCGGCGCATATGTTCTGACACCGACAAGTGACGGCTATTACGTGATTGCGGAGATTCCGGGTGAGCTATCCTGAGCGGATTTCTGTTTTTGACTGTTTTCAGTGGAATCAAAAAAATGCTGCCGTGGGCAAATGCTCACGGCAGCTCTTTTTATATCTGATGTGTAACGTTAAACAATTGAATGTGTATCGTTTTACATTGGATTATTCCGCCGGAACACGAATGACGAAATCCGCTTCAAACGCTGCGCCGGAGGTGATCTCCTCGCCATTACGGTACAGACCCTTGATTGCGGGTTCATCTTCAGGCATTGCCTGTGCCCAGATACCGACACCGGAATTGCCTTCGTCAACACCGTCGCAGAGAACCCACAGATACTCGCCTGCCGGCAGACCGCCCTCGGCGAAATCGTCGGTCAGATCCATTTCGAGTGTTGCGTTGTCGGCGTAGTCAATAAATGTTTCCGCGACGAGGCATTCGCCTGCAATCGTGGTTGCATAGTCTGTGTTCCATGCATAGAACTTCATGGTCAGAGAACCGACATCATCGCTCCAGCTGGGGCAGTTTGCGGAGACGGATTCGAGGATACCCTCGGATGCAATGTGAGCGGCAACGGAGGAGTCCTTTGCAAGCAGGGAAATCGGCGTACGGTTGCCGTCTTCCGTAAAGGTGGAAACGTAGACAATCTTGTCACGCTTGGGAGCTTCGGTGACAGCTTCTGTGGTAACGGGTTCGGTTTCGGTGATGACAGCAGTATCTGCGGCTGTATCGGCAGCAGTACCGGTTGCGGAACTGTCCGCGCCGGTGTCATCGCCGCAAGCGGTCAGAGACCACGCTGCAAGCAGAAGGACTGCACCTGCTGCTGCGAAAAGATTCTTTTTCATTGAGAAAAACCTTCTTTCATGTAATGAAATGTTTTTGGAAAAAGCCGAAATCCCACAGAACTTCTGCAGGATTTTGGCGGTGGGAGCAGTGTACTCCCTTATTTTTTTACCATCTTGCAAGACCTGCGAGAATGGACGCAACATCGTCGGCGGTGACCGGACGGGGATTCGTCGCGGTGCAGGCATCCTTGAGTGCGGCGTCGATCATCGCTGCCTTGACAGCTTCATACGCTTCCTTGGTGACACCGGCTTCGTTCAGCGTTGCAGGTGTCTCGGTCATCTTCAGCATGTAGAACAGGTGGCGGACGAGTGCCAGTACAAGCGCATTGGTGTCATCACCGGACAGACCGATGCGGCGTGCGATATGCGCGATCCGCAGAGAGGCAGCCGTTTCCTGTTTTGCACCGAAGTTAGCGTCAAGGTTTGCATTGAAGCGAACGACATGCGGCAGAAGCATAGCGTTGGCTCTGCCGTGCGGGATATGGAATCTGGCACCGAGCTGATGCGCGATACCGTGGTTGATGCCGAGTGATACGGCATTGAATGCCATACCGGCAAGACAGGATGCCGTGTGCATCTTCTCGCGTGCTTCGAGATCATTGCCGTCGGCATAAGCCTTCGGCAGATATGCAAACGCAAGCTCGAGCGCCTTTTCCGCAAGTGCATCGGAGTAGTCGTTTGCATTTGTGGAAATATATGCCTCCAGCGCGTGCGTGATGACATCAAATCCTGTGTCGGCGGTAATGCGCGGCGGTGCGGAAACGACCAGCGCGGGATCCATGATCGCGTAGTCGGGGAGCAGCTCCTCGTCGACGAGCGGATATTTGACGCCCTTTTCACGGTCGGTGATGACCGCAAAGCTGGTGACCTCGGAGCCGGTGCCGCTGGTGGTCGGAATCGCAATGAGCGAAATATTGTCCTTCGCACCGGAACGCTTTGCCATCAGAATTGTGGCCTTGGCAGCATCGATGGAAGAGCCGCCGCCGAGCGCAACGACGAGATCCGCGTTGGCATCCAGCAGGAATTGAAGACCGTTTGCGACCAGCTCGATCGGCGGGTCGGGCTTGATCTCGTCAAAGATGCGCACATCGGCGCAGTTTGACAGCTTGCCTGCAACCCTTGCCGCAACGCCGGACTTGACCATGAACGCATCGGTGAAGATCACGGCATTTCTGCCGGCGAAATTACCGAGAATGTCCATCGCGCCGTCGCCGGAGCAGACCTTTGTTTTTACATAAAATGTTTGCATGGGAAAGAAGCGGCGTTCCTGTTGTGAGGTCCGCCGCGTACCTCCTTATGGGATAGAGGAATGATCCGTCTTCGATGATGGGAATCATTCTGCACAGGGCAGAGGTGTTCCCGTCTTGTAGGCTGCGTGATATTCAACCGCTGAAGAAGATCATTCTTACAGCAGCTTTCTGTAGGGGCGATTCACGAATCGCCCGGTTTCATTTGCTGCTGACTTATGATGGGGAACCACTCTTACAGAATGTTTGCCCAGAGTCTCTTGTCGGGGTTGGGGATGACAGCACTGTCAAGCATCATACCGTCCTCGGATGCGACCTGTTCTGCGCGCTCGATGGCGGCGGTAACAGCCGCAACATCGCCGGTCAGCAGCAGGTAGGACTTGCCGCCCATACCGCGTGCCAGACGCAGCTCGATCAGATTGACAAGCGAAGTCTTTGCTGCAGCGTCGGCCGCAACAATGGCAGCTGCGACATTGAATGTTTCCATAACGCCGAGTGCCTTGACATCGCCGATCTCGGATGCGCCGTAGATGGCGGGAAAGATGGATTCGTGCGGGTTGCCGAGCACGAATGCACCGACCACTTTCTGTGCGTGGACTGTCTTTGCCGCATCAACGGATGCCTTAACCGCACTCAGATCGCCGGAAATCAGGATGATGTATTTACCCGGACAAACAGGCTGACATTCCAGAATCTCGACCTCGGCAGTTTTGATCATCAGATCTGCTGCCTTGATGCCGGCCGAAATGTTCTGGCATTCAACCATTCCGATTGCTTTACTCATTTGATTTGTTTCCTTTTCTTGAATTTATCGAATGTGTGGAAGACCGTGCGTTATGCGCGGATGACAACGTACTTGTCGGTGACCTCGGTGATCTTGCCGGAAATGGATGCGTGGACAGGCATGGAAAGCTTGCCCTCGGCAGCAGTACCGACAATGTCGCCGGCCTTGACCGTATCGCCGACCTTGACTGCGGCAGACGCCGGAACACCGATGCACTGACCGAGCATGATCTTGACGGAGGAGACTTTGACATCCTCTGCTGCAAGCGGTGCGGGCTTGTCGTATTCGGCAAGGCCCAGACGTGCGGTCAGACGCTCGACGGGGATCAGCTTGCCGGAACGTGCGGGATCGACGGGCGCAAGTACCGCATTCGGATCGGGCTTGACGCCGTTAGCACGCAGGCCGTTCTTGTATTCGCCGATGAGGGTTCTCGGAGAGAGATCCTGTCCGCAGGCATACATTTCACAGATACCGCACTGTGAGCAGAACATTGTGTCGAGGAACGGCTTGACGTTCTTTGTTGCACCGGTCGAGACACCGCGCATGAAGGCATGCGGTTCGATCGGATGGCCGAGCATATTTCTGGAGCACAGGTCGGTACACATACGGCACTGACAGCAGGCTGCCATCGCACGGTTCATGTCGATCTTGATGGATGCGGACTTCTTGCGGATGACATAGTGATCTGCGGGAAGCACGATGATGGCGTTGGAGGTCTTGGTGACCACATCGGATTCGGATACGATCCGTCCGGTCATCGGGCCGCCGCCGACCAGCTTGTAGTCGGAAACGGTTGCACCGCCTGCCAGTGCGATCAGCTCACCGTAGGTACAGCCGAGCGGCGCCTTCAGCGTGATCGGATTCTTGACAGCACCGGTGATGGTGATGTACTTGTCGGTCACGGGGGCAGCTTCGTGCAGTGCACGGTAGATGTTGTATACGGTTTCGACGTTGAAGACGGTGACACCGACCGTGATCGGCAGCGCACCGGGCTTGACAACGCGGCCCGTGGTTTCGTAAATGGTAACAACTTCATCGCCCGCCGGATAAACCTCGGGGAGAAGTCCGATTCTGGCTTTGGGATAAGCGGCGAGATTGGCTTTGACCGCATCAACGGCCTCCTTGTAGTGCGGCTTGACGGCAATGATGATATTGTCCGCCTCGACCGCGTCTGCAATGACTGTCAGTGTTGCGAGAATCTCGTTTGCATACTTTGCCAGAACCTGTCTGTGCAGCTTGAGCAGCGGCTCACATTCTGCGCAGTTAAGAATGATGGTGTCTGCAGCCGTATTGAGCTTGGCATAGGAGGGGAATCCTGCGCCGCCCGCACCTGCCACACCGGCATTCTGCATCAGGGTAGAAAGTTCAGTTAAATTCATGTCGTATTATTTCTCCAAACCGGTGCCATCGTCAATGATACCGACGACAGCGGCATCGCACGGTGCGTCCTCGCGGTCACATGCCAGTCTTGCGGCACTTCCGCGGGCAACCATTACGATGTCGCCGATGCCGGCGCCAATGGAGTCGACGGCAACGAATTTATCGCTTGCAATCTCGGATGCCATGGATTTCAAGGGTTCAATGACCAGAAATTTGGATCCGATCAGCTTTTCGTTTTTGCGTGTAGCGACGACACTGCCGGTAACTTTTCCGATAATCATAAATTACTTGAGCAGGGGAAGGATCTTTTCGACGTCGTCGTGGGGTCTGGGGATGACGTGTGTTGCAATGACTTCGCCGAGACGTTCAGCGGAAGCAGCGCCTGCTTCGACGGCGGACTTGACTGCGCCGACATCACCGCGGACCATAACGGATACGAGACCGGAACCGATCTTTTCGGTGCCGACGAGTTCAACATTTGCTGCCTTGAGCATTGCGTCTGCTGCTTCGATTGCTGCAACAAGACCTCTGGTTTCGATCATACCAAGTGCCTGGTTTGTCATTTTTCTTACCTCCGGTTGTGCGGGCTCATGTTTTGGCTCCGCCTGAATTTTGGGTGCCGTGATCACCGGCTGTGCGGCGGCCGTTTCCGCAGGTGCGGTCACGGGCGTCACATCGGCAGGTGCGGCAGGTTTCTTGCGTGTACGGGCAGCCGGCTTCTTTGCCGGCGCCTTTTCGTTTGTTTCGGACATAATCGTTCCTTACAATTCAATGTTGTGGTTGGATGCACTGAATGCGAGGATCCGTTTGGTTTCCTCGTGGGGATTGGGAATCACAGCGGATGCGCAGGGCTTGACGATGCAGGATGCGTTTGCCGCGGCAACGGCTGCAGTGACATCGGATACGTCACCGGTGACGATGACGGTAACCAGTCGTCCGCCGAGCTTCTTTTCCCAGGTAACAAGGGTCACGTTTGCTGCCTTGCACATGATGTCCAGTGCGTCGATGGCAGCAACCGAGCCGGATACCTCGATCAGGCCGATGGCTTTGATACTCATGGGACTTGCGTCCTTTCTGGCTATAATTTGTTGTACGATTGGAGCGAATACCGTCTGTCCCAATGTAGGATGTAGACGATGCGGCGGGAGCAAGCCCCCGCCCTACGCGGTACATATCAAGCGGTATTCATCTGCAATGAACGTGAATCAGATCTTGGGAAGAATCTTTTCGACGTCGCCATGGGGACGCGGGATAACGTGCGTTGCGATGACCTCACCCAGGCGTTCTGCTGCTGCGGAACCTGCTTCGACTGCAGCCTTGACTGCGCCGACATCACCGCGGACCATGACGGATACGAGACCAGAACCGATCTTTTCGGTGCCGACGAGAACAACTTCTGCTGCCTTGACCATTGCGTCTGCTGCTTCGATTGCTGCGGTGAGACCTCTGGTTTCAATCATGCCTAATGCTTCCTGTGCCATAATAGTAAATCCTCCGTTTTATATGATATGTTTTATTTTTGATGTAGAGTTTTGGGTGCAGGAAAAGATATCAATTTCAGGAATAGATGGCGTCAGTTTGATTGTAGGGCGATGCGTCCGCGTCAACGATCAAACTATCAGACCATAAGTTGACACATTTCCTGTTGGGAATGAAGTGCGAAAGGTAATGTAAACTTTTACTTTTTCTTCTGCGGCTTATCAAAGCCTGTGATGGTCAGCATCTTCTGCGTGTCATCTTCGGGACGCGCGATGATGTGACGTGCGACAACGCCGGAAACCGCGTTTGCCGCCGCCTCTGCCGCATCCATTGCTGCTTCCACCGCCGCAACACTGCCGCGGAACTTGACCACGACGATCAGCGGGACGGAGAGCGTTTCG
>JAFTLK010000162.1 GCA_017455975.1 Clostridia bacterium
AAGCTTCACCCTGCCGTCTGCCAATGCGGATGCGATTTCGGTGTTTCCCACGATGCCGTAACGACCGCCGGTTACCCAGTCGCTGTTCTGAAAGGTACCGTAATCCTCAATCACATATTGCATCATTTCTTCTTTGAACCGCACTTTTCGGTGAAAATCATCGCAATGGAAGGAAGAAGTCATGGTTTCGTAATCGACATAGCTGCGCATCAGATTATAAGCATTGTTGATCTCATAATCAACCGTTGTCAATGCCATATGGTCATCGGGATCCGATGCTTTCAGTTCATCACCCAAAGCATACATATCCTCCCATGTCAGCGGACCATCAAGCAAGGAGGATTTGCATGCATAGGTGGATACCATCATGTGCAGCGGCAGGACATACATGGCACCGCTGCCTTCGGTATATGCATTTCTCGCTGTACCAAGCAGACGGTCACCGTAATCGGCAGACAGATCGAGCAGCAGATTTTTCTTTATGTAAGGTCGGTAACTGTGTGCAAACAATACCATGTCCGGTTTGTTTCCATCCAGCAAATATTCGTCAAACCGATTGAGCGGTCGTTCATTTCCAACGACATTACTCATGTCGACATACAGAATATAGTAGTCTTCATTCCGTTCATTGAACAGAGATACAACGTCAAGATACCATTCTTCCACCTCGTATCCGGCAAGAGAAACAAGGGTGAGCACGCGTCGGTTTTGCAGATCGGGCGTATTTCCGAGTTTCAGAACGTAGACAACGGTGGAACCCGTCAGTCCCGATGTCGGAACATAGAACATACAGGTCTCATTGACGATCCAGTAAAAACCCTGACCGTCGCATGTACCCTGATACCAGTTCAGCAGTTGGTGCATGGAATCCCCACCGGTATCATCCTTCTGACAGAGATAGACAGAATCCTTGTAGGCGCAGTACAGCTGTCCGTCGCCGCCGCAATGGAACGTACTGAAGTATTTCATTTCCGGCAGAACGGGAACATCGGTCTGCTCCGCCGTACCGTTTTTCAGATCAACCCTGCATACCGACGGCATTTCCGAGCCGATCATATAGACATCGTCGTCAAGCGGCATGATGCCCTTACATTCGGCAGGAAGCCTGACCTCGGACAGCAGTGCCAGCGATTCATCAAAATAATAAACACGGTCAATGGCATTGACGAGAATCCGCAAGGTGCCGTCCGCGCGCTCGGTGACATGCATACCGTGAGCATTGTTGTCGATCTGTAACTGTACCGATTCACTGAATATAAATTCCGGCGATTCACAGCGCACCGTGCCATCCTTATCGATCATCTGCAGAAAGACTTTGGAAAAATCAAATGCTGTTCTGGTTTGCAGAAGCAGAATGGTACCGTCTGACAGCACACGGAACAGCTCTGCACATTCTGTTTCGTGCGGGATTTCGATTTCTCTTATCAATTGACCGTCAGTGCCGTAGTGATAGATGACAGTGCGGTAAGTATATTGACCGGCGGAATACTTTTTGATCGGTATGTAAAGACCATCCTCGGCGGCATATGTGTATTTTTGCATACCGATTATCGTTGCACCGCCCGGAAGATCTATCTCCTCTCTGGAATAGGAGAGCACGGAGGATACGGTGATCGCATCCTCCGTCATACGGTCTTCCCATGAAATGTCTTCTGTTCTTGCGGGTAAATGCTTGGTATAAACCGGTTTTTCCGTGTCACAGCCGAACAGGAGTGGCAGAAGCAAGCAAAGAACAAGAATCAGAGGAACAATACGTTTCATGAAAAAATACTCCTTTGGTCATTCGTTGTTTGAATCGTAACCGCAATATGCGCACACACCGTTGGCAGCATAATGATGCCGCTGGATATCACGGTATATTCCTTCCCAATGCCACATCAAAATGAAGTGTGTGTATAATAAGACGTCCCAAGCCGCAGGCTGTGACGCGCCGCGGCTTGAATTTACAATTTATTCACACATTTGCATCATTCATTGAGGTAAATCCAGACGCGGGAATCGATGATCTTTGTCGTTTCTTCAAGCGAGCGCGCATTGTTTTGCCAGTAGGAGAGTTCTTCGTTGACGATCTCGAGAATCGTCTCATCGGCTTTTGCACGAATGTCGACGGTGTTGAAAAAGTCGATGATTGCATCGATGGTTTCGTCTGTCATCGAAAATACGTCATACATCGATTCAGTATCGCCTGTGATGCCGTAGTCGGTTACGTATTCGTGATGTGTTCCCGGAAAATTGATGTCTATCAGATCCTGATTCGGATTTTCGATCTTATTTAATTGCGATTTCAAATAATAAAACCATCGTTTTTCTTCAAGCTGTGCGCGGAGTGCAGATTCCGTGACGGGGAGGAGATGTCCGTCGTCCTCTGTGTTTTGCATCTCATCAGACAAAAGGAATTCCAGAAATGCAATGCAGCCGTCCTTGTGTTCGGAGGTTTGCAGCACCGCAATCGGATTCTGCGCTTCTTTCACACGGATGAATCCGCCATCCTCCGACGGATAACCGCACAAAACATACGCCGCGTCACCGTACAGCCGCTGTAAAAGAGACAGGTGCTCAATTCTGGAGATCGCTGCCTCGGTAATGGCAACACCGCCGGACCGCAGACGGTCAATAAACGATTGGTTGGCAACTTTGATTCCCGTCGCGTATGTGCTGATACCGCCGGCTGTTTCATCGGCGTGCTCGGTCATCCATTGCAGAAATTCGATCATGTCCCGGAATTCCTCGGTGTCAAACCGTGTCTCTCCCGCCGCAGAATCAGTGTAATCCGACAGAACGTGCTGATACAGGCGTTTCGGCAGATTAACATAAGAAGCGGTTGATTTCATTGTTCCGTCCGATGCTATCGAAAAATTCCCTGCACGTTCCAGTTCCGATGCCGCAAACAAAGTATCCTCAGACAAGGCGTCACGGATTTTATATACGGTATCCCATGTCATGTCCGCGCCGCCGAGCAGGGATTCTCTTGCCGTCAATGCAGTAAAGGAAAACGCAGTCGGCAGAGCATACATTGTGCCGTTGCTGCCATACAGATTTCCGATACAGCCGAGAACCCGATCACCGAAATACGCAGTCAGATCGACGAAAATATTCTTTTCGTAGTGTCCCGATATGTCGCTTTCATTCATCGGAATTATCATATCCGCGCTGCCGCTCATGAGGATCTGATCGACGTCCTCAAGTAGTCCGTCATTGTAATAGATATCTCTTGAAACCAGATTGACGTGATACTGTTGGTTGGTCTGATTGAAGCGATAAATCGCGGAGGAAAGCCAAGGCATGATGTATTTATAGGAAAGGAGCGTGATCACTGATTTGTCCTCTGCTGTGATCGGACGGCTGTTCACGCGGATCAGATGCAGCACGGGCGCGCGTCTTCCGAGATATTCCGCTTCCCGTATCAGAAGCACAGCGTTGTCGTTGAGTACCATGCCGATGTCATTTCCGGCGAAATAATACCCGCATTCACTCCATTTCAGAACCGTTTCCGGCTGACGGTCTTCTTCATACCGCATGATGCCGACATCATCACCGATATAGATTTCATCATTGCCGCCGAAATATACGCTGTCGGCAGAATACGATCGCGGCAAGCGAAGCTTTGTGGCTTCCATGCTGCCATCGTTTACATTGATGTACCGTAAATTCGTACCGTACATTCCGCTCAGATAAACACCGTCACCGAGATATAGCGGCATACCGAAGCTCGGAGACCATTCAAAATCTTTGAATGTATGCTGTAAGGTCAGCGATTCGTCAAAATAATACAGTGCCGAAGTAGAATTGATCAGAATATGAAGTCTGTCCCCATCTGCATCGACCCGAAGATTGTGTATGGTATTGACCGTATCCGGCAGCGGTGCCGATTTCACCGTTGTGCAGTCTCGGTTGACAATACAGAGATATGTGTCGATACGGTTTGCATACAGCAGCAAATACTGACCGTCGGACATCGGATATGCATATTTCGGCGTATAATTGTTTTTGACGCTTCCATCCTCTGCTGTTTCGAGAAATTCCGTGGGCTCAGGCGGATAAACAATTTCAGACGCTCCGGTTTCATCATACATAGTCAGCATCGGGCGCAGATGTCCGTTGTTGGATTCAACGCCAAAGCTGCATATCTTTTGATCGTACAGAAACACACCGGAACCAAGATATCCTCCGGTTGTACCGAGCTGTACCGTTTCATATTCGCGGATATATCGGAGGGAGGAAACCGAAACGGAATCCTCCTCCGTACGCTCCACAATATCTGTCTCATCGGCTGTTTGTTCTGCGGTTTGATGTGTATCGTCGACAGCGAACGATGCAGGGTCTGCTGCGGTACAAGCGCAGAGCAACATTGTCAGAAGCAGAAGAATGCTGATGAGGCGTTTCATGTGGGACTCCTTTCATTTTGGCTCAGTATCTTACATAATCACAAGCCGGGCATGCATAACCGCCCGCGGTTTCGCTGTAAATCAATGTCGGATGTGTGGAATAACTATAATAATAGTCAATTGTTCCCAAACCGCAATCGGAACATGTGAGTGTTCCTTTTTTGATCTTATTGTAACGGCACTGCGTACTTGTGCTGATTTTGATGAAATCCACAACTGTATCCGGCACGTCCGTATAGACGACATTGGAGCTGCCACAGCGATCGCACAAAATATCGTGCACAGCATGTGGTTCTGCACAGTCTGCAGTATCCGCACTTACCATCACACCCAATGTCATCAAGCAGATCAGCATTGCAAGCATCAGAGTGGAAATTTTCTTTGTCATTTTCATGGTTGTTTTCATGATTAGGTTCCTTTCTTAATTGTACCACAGACGTGGTAGATTTGTGTGAATAAAGTGTAAAAATTCCATCCGATACCATTACAGCATCCTGTTCAAAGAGGGACCGTAAGAACAATGTACTGATAAACGATATCCTATAGATTCTTTTTACGATTTTGGACAAGTTCTGTAAGCGAACAAAATCTCGTTTTCTTCTGTACCGTCGTTGGTTACAGTTGCATTAAACACAGCCTTGTAATACGCACCGGGTTCACCTGTGAATTCAACAGAGAGTGCCATATCAAAACTGGTAACACGTTTCATTGTATGCTCGACATACTCCCATTCATCTGTACCAATCTGTTTGTAGACTGCCAGAGATGCTATGATTTGCGTTGTATCCAGATCTGACGTGATGGAAGCATATGCAGTTCCCGTCGTTCCCGAAAATGAGATACCACATGTCATATCATTGATATGATCCCACATCGGTTTTATCGGTTGTACAACGGCGGCCGATACATGCATCGCAAGACTCATAAGCAGAAGTACGATGCAAAAAAGTCGGATATACTTTTTCATATTGTATCCACTCCTTTCTTGAGAATTTCAAAAATTTTGTCCCACTATTTATATATAACGACGCTCAACACCTTTTGTCTCATAAAATTGAAAAATTTTACAAATTTTATTTTTCTTGTTTGACTTGACGCTGATATACTGGTATGTTATACTTTAGAAAACGAGGTGATGTTTTGTTTTCTGTAATTCAGTTAATCGATAAGATTGAAGATGAAGAAGAACGCGATCGTATTAAACGGCTATATGCTTTATACACATCACAATTGTTTGGTTATATACAGATACGGTTTGGATTTTCGAAAGAAGACGCGGAAGATGCTATAGAACTGATATTTGAGCGATTGATTCGCTACCGCAAAACACTGAATAGCCTTTCAGAAAATGATGAACACGGTTTTCTTATGACCATATGCAGATGTGTATGCCTGGATAAAATAAAAATGTACAATCGAGAAAAAAAGCATAGATGTGATTGGCCTGACGATGCTGAACTGTCTGATACTGCCGCCTCTTTTGATCAGGTGTTTGTGGAAAGCGAAGAAGATAAAGAACATTTACATCGTATTCTGGATATCATACATACATCAGGTTCACCTTCATATGAAATTTTTGTATTAAAATTTGTAAAAAAGATGAAAAACACCGAAATTGCAAAAACACTTCATCTCAACCCATCAACGGTCAGTACGATTGTCCAAAGAACTATCGAAAAAATTAAAAAAGAAATCGGGTGTGATTATGAATAATCCATATTCCGCAAAATTAGAAAATGCCATTGAATATGCGTTATCAAAGGAACTTGAACAGGATATTGCAATTTTTCTTACTGTATCTCCCGATGAAATCAAGATTTCCGACTCCACAGATCAGAAAATCAGGTCGATGATAGCGACAATACCATCATCTTTTTCAAAAACGATTTGGCAGTGGCTCTGTCGTGCCGCGGTCATTGTATTACTCACATGCACAACTGCAGCAGCTATTTTGATGTGTATTCCGTCTGTCCGGGCGTCTGTATGGACTGTCGTTGAAACTTTTTTTGAGCGATATATTGGCATCGAATGGATTACCGAAGACGAGACAAATTATCCGGAAATCATCGAGAATATTTATCTTCCGCGGTTGGATGATACATGGACAAAAGAAACAGTATTTGAATCTCTCTATATGGTAAAGCACGTTTTTTCCGGTTCCGGACAGGAATATGTTATTTTTTCACAACATATCTATCATGCGGATATAACACAAACAATAGACGATAATTATTCCTCTGTTGAGAAAATCATTTTGTTTGATTCTGTTCCGGCTTATCTCTACACCTACCCCGACGGCACGCAGATCCTCCTCTGGCTCGACCGATATGCCTTTACCATGGTCGCCGAAAACACCCCGCGCGAAACACTGCTTGCCCTCGCCGCATCCGTCTCACCCCAATAAACACCACAGCCGCAGAATGCACGGTACACGGAACCTACGCACGCTGCGGCTTTGCCTGCATCCGACATCCGCGGTCTTTCGTCGGTGTAAAAAACATAGACGCTTTGTGCAGAAACGCCAAACCCACGCGATGAGCGCCGCTGTTATTTGTCACAGAAATTTGAAAAACCTATTTACAACAGACGGAAATTGTGGTATAATATCAAAGGATATGCAGATGAAAACCGCATATACCGACCAATCCCAATCCCCGGTGTACGGGTCAAAGAGCCGCGATTTCCGCGGTCATTCACCTGCCGTGTGCTGCGTTTTGGGAAATGATATATTGAAAGGTGAAACAACCATGATCAACCAGGAAACCAAGCAGGCAGTCATCGCTGCCAACAAGACCCACGAATCCGACACCGGTTCCCCCGAAGTACAGATCGCGATTCTGACCGCTCGTATCAACGAACTGAATGAGCACTTCAAGAAGAACCCCAAGGATCACCACTCCCGCCGCGGTATGCTGAAGATGGTCGGTCACAGAAGAAACCTTCTGGGCTACCTGCAGAAGAAGGACATCACCCGCTACCGTGCGATCGTTGAAAAGCTGGGTCTGAGAAAGTAATCCTAACGGATGCTTTCGGGGCAAGTTTCTTGCCCGATCAAGTTTTTTGCATCATGTATTGTACCGGAACCATCGGTCGGAGCTTTTCCACAGAGTTCCGACCGTTTCCGTGTCAATGCACAATTCCGAGAAACCATGAAACCCATCGGTGCGGTCTGTGTATAGCAGTTAACCGTGTGCCAAAGTGCCATGCTTTGACCTGCGGTTAACTTCTAAACACGGAGCTGCACCCCCAATCATAAAATTTCAGGAGGTAATTATCCATGTTTGAGAACTACAAGGTTTTTGAAACCGAGCTTGCCGGCAGACCTCTGTGGGTCGAAACCGGTAAGGTTGCAGGTCTGGCAAACGGTTCCTGTATGATCCACTACGGCGACACCGTCATCCTCGCCTGCGCTACCGCAAGCGCACACCCCAGAGAAGGCATCGACTTCCTGCCGCTGTCTGTCGACTTTGAAGAGCGTATGTACTCTGTCGGCCGTATCCCCGGCGGTTATCTGCGCCGTGAAGGCAAGCCTTCCGAAAAGGCAGTCCTGACCTCCCGTGTCATCGACCGCCCGATCCGTCCTCTTTTCCCCAAGGACCTGCGCAACGACGTCAACATCTCCCTGACTGTCATGAGCGTTGACAATGACTGCAGCCCCGAAATCACCGGTATGATCGGTGCATCCATTGCACTGTCCATCTCCGATATTCCGTGGAACGGTCCGATTGCCGGCGTTTTCGTCGGTATGGTCGACGGTGAATTTATCATCAACCCGACCTCCGAGCAGCGCGAAAAGTCCATCCTCGAGCTGACGGTTGCCGGCTCCCGCGAAAAGGTCGTTATGATCGAAGCAGGCGCAAAGGAAGTTTCCGACGACGATATGTTCGATGCCATCATGCTCGCACATGAAGAAATCAAGAAGCTCTGCGCATTCATCGACGCGATTGTCGGTGCGATCGGCAAGGAAAAGTTCACCTACGAATCCGGTGAGCTCGACCACGATATGTTTGAAAAGGTCTTTGCATTCTGCGAAAAGGATGTCATGGAAGCCCTCGACACCGACGACAAGAACGTCCGTGACGCTCGTATGGCTCCCATCCGCGATGCGATCTTCGCACAGTTCTCCGAAGAATATCCGGAAATCGAAACCGTTTACGAAGAACTCATCTACAAGATTCAGAAGAAGATCGTCCGCCGCTGGCTGCTCGTTGACAAGAAGCGTGTCGACGGCCGCCGCATGGATCAGATGCGTCCGCTCGCAGCAGAAGTCGGTCTTCTGCCCCGCGTCCACGGTACGGGTCTGTTCACCCGCGGTCAGACCCAGGTTCTGACCTGCGCAACGCTCGGCTCCATGTCTGACGTTCAGCTTCTGGACGGCATCGACGAGGAAGAAACCAAGCGCTATATGCACCACTACAACATGCCCGGCTATTCCACCGGTGAAGCAAAGGCTTCCCGCAGCCCCGGCCGCCGCGAAATCGGTCACGGTGCGCTCGCTGAACGTGCGCTCGTTCCGGTTCTGCCGTCTGTTGAAGAATTCCCCTACGCAATCCGTCTCGTTTCCGAGGTCGTTTCCTCCAACGGTTCCACCTCTCAGGCTTCCATCTGCGGCTCCACGCTCGCACTGATGGATGCAGGTGTTCCGATCAAGGCACCGGTTGCAGGTATCTCCTGCGGTCTGATCACCGAAGAAGACGGTTCCTTCATGACGATGCTCGACATTCAGGGTCTGGAAGACTTCTACGGCGATATGGACTTCAAGGTTGCCGGTACGCATAAGGGTATCACCGCAATCCAGATGGACCTCAAGATCGACGGTCTGACCCCCGAGATCATCCGCGAAGCATTCGAGGTTACCCACAAGGGCCGTGACTACATCATTGATGAAGTCATGCTCAAGGCCATCGAAGCACCGCGTGCTGAGGTTTCCGACTTCGCTCCGAAGATGGAATCCATGAAGATCAAGGTCGATAAGATCCGCGAAGTCATCGGTACCGGCGGTAAGGTCATTCAGAAGATCGTCGCTGAATCCGGCGCAAAGGTCGACATCGAGGAAGACGGTACGATCTTCATCTCCGCAATCGACAAGAACGCCATCAAGGCTGCACGTGCGATGATCGACGAGATCGTCTTCGAGCCTGTCATCGGTGCAATCTACAAGGGTAAGGTTACCCGCCTGATGTCCTTCGGTGTCTTCGTTGAGATCGCTCCGAAGTGCGAAGGTCTGGTTCACATCTCCAAGCTCGACCACAAGCGTGTCGAAAAGGTTGAAGATGTTGTCACCGTCGGTGATGAGCTGCTCGTCAAGGCAATCGAATTCGACGAAAAGGGAAGACTGAACCTCTCCCACAAGGATGCCATTCCGAAGAACTAAACTGTACTGTACAGATCCCTGTCATATGATGGGGATCTGTTTTTGTCGTACTTTGTCGGAGAATGACATATATTAAATTGAAAGAAATTTCATAAACCTATTGACAAGAGCGGTTTTCTGTGGTATAATATATACGTAATCGAGAGAGATTACAGAAATATCGCGGGGTAGAGCAGTCCGGTAGCTCGTCGGGCTCATAACCCGGAGGTCATGAGGTTCAAATCCCATCCCCGCAACCAACAATGCGCACCGATTTAGATATCGGGGCAGATAATCCCGAAACCAAAGCGGTTTCGGGATTTTTTTCTGCCATTTTTCAAGGTGTAATGTAAAAGATATCATTTCCCCAAAACGACCTTTGGGGATGACTTGAACAAAATTCTTCAGAAATATTGAAAAAGTGACAATCATTGCTATAATTAGTTCAATTAATTGAATTAGGGTGGTGAGGCAATGGAACATACATTCAAAGGTAAATGGATAACAAATTCGGAATTTGCTAACTTAAAACCGAGAAATGTTTTTCATAAGCAGTTAGATAAGGTAGATTTGCCTTGTGATGAGCACAGAAACCGGCACATTCTGTTTAGAAGAAAGTTCACTTGTGATGCCTTAACTAAAAACGCAACACTTTATATCTCTGCTGACGATTATTATAAACTCTATATCAACGGACAGTTTGTAGCACAAGGACCTGCTCCTTCATATCATTTCAATTATAATTATAATGCAATTGACGTTAGTAAATATCTGCAAAAAGGAGAAAACCTAATTGCTGTCCACACATTATATCAAGGGCTTATCAACCGGGTTTGGCAAAGTGGCGACAACCGCCACGGATTGATTCTCGATTTGATGATAGACGGAGACGCGGTTGTTGCAAGTGATGAAAGTTTTAAAACGAGCCCCCATACTGCCTATACCGAAATGGGAACCTGCGGCTATGACACGCAGTTTCTGGAAAGATACGATTCCAATGCAGCAGAGGTTGGTTTTGAGCAAATCGGTTTTGATGATTCTGATTGGAAATGCGCAAAAATCAATCAATATGCAGACCACACGCTTATCGTACAAAGAAGCGGTATGTTGGAATTTGAAAAGATTCAACCTGTTAGCACCACCGTTTTTGAAAATAGCATTTTGTACGATTTCGGTTCCAATTATGTGGGCTATTTATGTGTGCGAGCCAAAGGTAAAACGGGTGACATTGTTACCGTTTGCTGCGCACAGGAATTGAATGATGACGGCACCCCGCGGTATAAACTTCGTGCAAATTGCACCTACCAGGAAGAATGGGTTTTGGCAAACGGCGAAAGCCGTCTTGATTGGTTCGATTATAAGTCGTTCAGATATGCAGAACTCGCTACGCCTGTAAACGTAGAAATATTGGACGTTTATTTTTGTGTAAGGCATTATCCTTTTGAGCTTAGAACTCAATTAAGATCTGAATATGCTGCAAACGAAGACTTGAAGAAAATCTGGAATTTGTGTGTTCACACACAAAAATACGGTGTGCAGGAAGTTATACAAGACTGTATGGAACGTGAAAAAGGCTTCTACCTTGGCGACGGATGCTACACCGCTTTGACCAATATGATTCTGACGGGCAACGATTCCATGGTAAGAAAGCTCATCGATGATGCTTTTTCTACCGAGGTTATTACCGATACGCTTGTCACCTGTATGTGTTGCTCTTTCATGCAGGAGATCGCGGAATATCCTTTGATTTTGGTGTATCTTGTATTGTGGCATTATAATTATACAGGTGATAAAGAATATTTAATGCAGAATTACGCAAAGGTAACACGGTTGCTTGATGCCTACCGATGTAATTATGAAAAGGACGGTCTTTTAAGAAATCTGGACAAATGGTGTGTTGTAGAATGGCCGAAAAATTTCCAGCACGATTACGATGTGGATATTCGCGAGGGTCAGATTTGTAAAGAAGCTCACATTTCTCTTAACGCATACTACATTGCTGCAGTGCGCACTGCAAATAAAATTGCTTCCATTCTTAATATAGTACAATACCGAGATGAAAGTCCGCTCATCTCTGCATTTTATACCGCTTTTTATGATAAGCAAAAGAATTTGTTCAGAGACGGTGAAAACACGGAGCATATCAGCTTGGTGGGCAACAGTTTTGTATATGGGTTTGCTCTTTGTTCCGATAACAGATTCCAACAGATTTTTTTATCTATGCTTGATGGAAATAAAATCAGTTCACTTTCTTTCTTCTGTACGTTTCCTGTTTTCGTTGGACTTGTACGAAACAATCGATACGACCTTATAAAACGATGCCTGTTGGATGATGGCGCGTGGAAACGCATTTTGCGAGAAGACGGAACAACCACATTTGAAGGCTGGGGAAAAGATACCAAATGGAACACCTCGCTTTTCCACTTGACAATGTCTTACGCAGCGATCTTTATGGCAGATACTGATTTAAATAAATTGTTTTAAAACGATATCTTTTTCGGTGCGACGCGCCAAAAAAATTCCCAAGTCGAATGACTTGGGATATTTTTTGGGAACGATGTGTTCCGCGAGCGGAACGTGATGCACGCCTCGCGCGTGAGTAAGGAGCACATCGCATTACTGTACCGTAAGGTGTCACATCACCTGCCCGTTAGGGTAAACGTCACGCTTATATCAACATCGCCCTGCCATCCACAAAAGGAAAGCAGGGCGCGCTTTTACTTATTCAGAAATTCGCCGCTTAATATCCGGCCAGTTTGCGGAGGATAGCGACGGCATCACTGCTGTCGGCTTTACCGTCACCGTTAAAGTCGGCAGTATCATTATAGAAATTCGGAACATCGTATCCTGCAAGCTTGCGCAGAATTGAAACGGCATCGCTGCTGTCGGCTTTACCGTCATGATTGGTGTCGCCCAGCAAATAAATCGACGCATTCAGCGTTACATCATCACCACCGATAACCACAGTATATGTACCTGTTACATGGCCGGCTTTGCTGACTGTCATCGTGTAAATACCGGAAGCAACATCGTCAAAGCTGTAGTCTGCGGTCTGATTAACACCCTCACTGATAACGGTCGTACTGTAAGTGTTGCTTGCATTTGCCAATGTAACCGTGATCGTGTCATCTGTGTCCGTTGTGGGATTGCTGTCCCAGCTTGTAATCGTGCCTGTGACAGATGCGACATGGGTCGGGTCTATGTAAATGATAACGTAATCGGAGAAGTGCTCAACATCCCAGACAATATTACCGTTTTCATAACGGGTTTCCATCGGGGTACAGTTGCCGTTTTCGTCAACATACCAGACCTGGAATCCGGCAGAATAACAGTTTTCCGGAATCTCAAACGGAATCTGCAATGTAACTGTACCGCCGTTGAAATCAGAAATCCGGGTTCCGGTTTCTTCACAGACCATATAGATATCTAACTTGCCGTATACGTCAAACTTCTTGAGTGCTTCTTCCTGCAGATCGTTGAGGGACTCACCGGTCTTATCGTCAATGACAAGCTTGACCGTAGTGCTATCCGACTGTTCTGCAACAGCGCGCAGAGCCTTGTCATCAAACTGCATCGTACCCGCAGACAGGTGTACCGCAAATGCTTCTGTTGTATTTTCGGTATCTTCAACAACATCTGCGATCGTTTCGATGACCTGCGTGGGAAGTACGACTTCCTCGATTTCAGTCCCATAATCGGTCAGATCAATACTGACAACAGCGGGGTCCTCAGACTCTGTAGGAGTATCACCCGATTCGGGCTTGTTTCCAAATTCCAGAACCGATTCATCGATCGATTCAACCGTGACAACAGAACCGGTAACCGTCGCTTCAACAGGAATCTGAACCTGAACAGGCCCGAGGATGATTTTATCGATCAGGCTGCCAACCTCGAGCGTTGCTTTGCAGTCATCGCAGACTGTATCACCGGTATAACCGTACTCTGTTTCGGATGCATCCTTTGCATTAACCGTTATAAGCGTCTTGTGGTTATCCGCATCGATCGCGATTTCAGTCGGTGCGGCAATCTCAATCTTACCGTCTGCATCCGCAAATAGCTTTCCGCACGCGGCTGCAGAGCAGATATAATATGCTTCATAACCTGTTTCAATACAAGTTGCTTCCTTTGCTGGAACTGCTGTAATGGTATGTGTATGCGGAATTCCACTTTCAGACAACATAACCTTATTGTACGCTGCCAATTCGGCAGCATCCCAGCCGGTCGTACCTTCATAGTAGTAAATCGTGAAATCCTCAGCTGCTTCGTCAAAGACTTCTTCGCCCAGATATTGCGGAACATTACCAAGGAATATCGCCTTTTTCAAGGAAGAACATGTGCCAAATGCCCCGTGTTCAAGCAAATTTACGGTGCTCGGGATTGTGATCTCGGTCAGATTTCTGCATCCGGCAAATGTATCCAAACTGATTGCGATCAGATTTTTCGGCAGCTTGATCTCTGCCGCCGGAATATTACTGAACGCCATCTGTCCCATTGTCAGCACGGAATCGGCGATCGTGACAGATTCCAGTCTCATGGCGACAAATGCAAACGAACCGACATATTGAATGCCATCTTCGATGACGAGGGATTTGATCGGGATGCTTGTTTTTCTGTACGGTGCCTCCGACATAGCAAGCATGGGGGTTTCATAGCCTTGAATCGCGCCGGTGCCGGAAATGGTCAGAACACCGTCTTCGCTGACGGACCACGTTGCATTCTGACCGCAAGTTCCGCTGGTTACATTTTCCGGATCCGGTTCTTCACTTGCGTTCAGCATGACGGTGTTGTATACCGTTCCGTCCGGAGCCGTCCATGTCGGTGTTGTCCAGCCGGTGACACCTTCCGTGTACGTGAAGGTAAGATCGGGTGAAGTGGAATCAAAAGCCATATTGCCGATTTCCGGAGGAGAACCGGCGAAAATTGCATTTTTCAGCGAAGAACACCCATAAAATGCAGCGGTTCCAAGCGATTGTAACGTCTTGGGGAAATCCAATTCTGTAATTGAGGAACACTGCAGGAACGCGTAAGTATCAATGTTTTCCAAAGTATCGCCGAAGGTTACGGTACCCGAAATTGTTGAACCTTCAAACGCATAATTACCGATACTGCACAGCGAATCCGGAAATACGACCGGATTTGTGATATGTGTATTTGCGAAGGCATGGTCACCGATTTCCGTGATACTGTCATTATGGAAAACCACTTCTTCCAGCTGTGTCTGATTGATAAATGCAGCATAACCGATGGATGTGACGCCCTGTTCAATGACCAACTTCTTTACATCACCATAGGACTCCCATGGCTTAACGTAATAAGAATACGTGGTTCCGTCTTCGGAATCAAAACCGTAGTCATACATTTTTCCGCTGCCGGAAATCGTTAATGTGCCATCCTTGTCCAATATCCAGCGCAGATCATCGCCGCATGTTCCCTTGAATTGTGTAAATACATAATCTTCCGGGCTCATTGGATACGCAGTGTAAAATTCCTCTGTCAGCATTTCCTGGTTTCTCTGATGATTTGTGAAATTCGCATCACACCTCAGATAATACTGATATGGTGAAGTCTCTGCATCCCATGTTGCATCCAAATTGTAGTAAAGATCATCGATCTTTACAATATTCCATGCATGACGTTCATCTCCTCCAAAACCCGTGATAACACGAGCATCCAGTCCGAGTTCCAATGCCATGCGGTAATACAGAGTAGCATATCCTTGACAAACTGCAGTTCCATCAATCAATGCTGCATATGCAGTATATTTGAGATTGTAAAGCTCATCATTCAGATTTGCGTAATCGTACACAACGTTCGAACAGATATAATCATAGAGAGCGGTGGATTTTTCATATTCGTCCGCATCAGCAACATCCAAAAGCGACAGAACACGATCGATCTCAGCTGCCAGTTCCGCCTCCTGTTCAGCATCTGTATAATACTGGGGATGGTATGTCAGGGTATATATTGTACCGGTATCTGAACTTTGATATGCATAGTCACATTGAAAGCCGCCAAGATTGTATCTTAAGTAATCACCGGCATCAGGAACACCGGTATGCTTGATCGCTTCGTTAAATATATCAACGATAAAATCATCCGTTGCGTCTTCCGTCTGATGATATCCAACCGTGATCTGTTCTTCTCGGGTTAACAACCCGGCAAGCAAAGCTTCACCGACATCCTCATAATTGGTATAATAAATAATATCTTCGGTTTCCGATGAAGCATTTTGAGCACCACTTGATGCATAGTGCGGCATCGTGTAATCCTGATAAAAAGGGTTGACGTAAGTTACATGACCGTATCCGGAATCGGCTGCACTGACAGAGAGGCAGAAACCGGCTGCGAATACCGTTAGTAACAAGAGAGATACAAAAATTTTCTTCATTTATTAGACCGTTCCTTTCCGCTGCGCTGCAAGGCACAAGAGAGATGTGAAATCCGGTGCATCGCGCAGCATAAAAAATTCGTGTTAAATAGTACTTGAGAAAACAGACACACGGTATGCCCTGTGGAGGTGCGTGGAATAGGGATATTCCTATTTCATCATATTGCTTATGTTGTTTCAATGTGTAACCGGGAATTGAAAAAACAGCGTTTTCCCATCATGCCGGGGAAAACGTTTCATATGTCTATGCAAAATCGATACCCCCTGTTATCTTTGATAATAGTTTAGCGCAATAAAGCAATAATGTCAAGGGCTTTTGCAAATTTTTTTTGAATTTTATGAAATATCAATAAAAAACGGTGAGCAAATTTCATTTCACATGGCTGCGGAAACGCGATCGTTTACAATCTCCGCAGAAAACACATTTCCATCTTGCAAAACGCCTCGTTTTCTGTTATAATATCTGCAAAGGATCAACGTGAGGTGACAGTATGGAACAGAATTTGTATCAGGCCTATGTGCGCCTGATGGAGCAGGAGCTGGTACCGGCGATGGGATGTACCGAGCCGATTGCGGTTGCATATGCGGCGGCAGCAGCAGCACGGGAGCTGGACGGTCTGCCGGAGACGGTGGACATCTGCGTCAGCGCCAATATTATCAAAAATGTGAAAAGCGTCATCGTTCCAAACACAGGCGGTCTGCACGGGTTGGCGGCAGCGGCGGCTGCGGGCATCATCGCCGGTGAGCCGGACCGTCAGCTGCTGGTCATCAGCCGGGTCACAAAAGAACAGCAGGCACAGATCGCCGATTATCTGCAGAAAGCGGCGTTCACGATACGCGAATCGGACTCCGGTGCGCTGTTTGAAATCACCATAACGCTTTGCGGCGGCGGACATCGCTCTGTCTGCCGCATTGCGGAGGACCATACCAACATCGTCTGCATCGAGCGTGACGGCGAGACCGTCTACAGCCGCACACCGGAAACAAGCACGGACGAAACCGCCTCGGACAAAGCCCGGCTGACGGTGGAGCAGATCGTGGAATTTGCGGATACATTGGATATCGCGGATGTAAAACACATCTTTGACCGGCAGATTTCCTGCAATATGGCGATTGCAGAGGAAGGCTTACATCACAATTACGGTGCCAGAATCGGTCAGATTCTGCTGAAAACACAAAAGGATGATGTGATTACCCGTGCCAAGGCATATGCCGCAGCGGCATCGGATGCCCGTATGGGCGGCTGTGAAAAACCGGTGGTCATCAATTCCGGCTCCGGAAATCAGGGCATTACTGCCTCGGTACCGGTGGTGATTTATGCAAAAGAGCTTGGCGTATCCGAGGATTTGCTGTACCGCGCACTGGCGGTGTCCAATCTCGTCACGCTGCATCTGAAGAGCGGCATCGGTCCGCTCAGTGCCTACTGCGGCGTCATCAGCGCAGGCTGCGGTGCGGCGGCAGGGATTACGTATCTCTACGGCGGCAAGTTCCGCGAGATCGCTCATACCGTTGTCAATGCGCTTGCGATCAATTCCGGCGTCATCTGTGACGGCGCCAAGGCAAGCTGTGCCGCAAAGATCGCATCGGCGATTGAGGCCGGTATTCTTGGTATGCAGATGTTCCGGGAAGGAAGCCAGTTCTATGACGGCGACGGCATTGTCACCAAGGGTGTGGAAAATACGATCCGGAACATCAGCCGTCTGGCAACCGACGGTATGCGGAAAACCGATGCGGAGATCATCAGGATGATGTTGTCCTGATCCGATGTAGTTGCAATTCCGATCATAAAACAACAAAGGATACGATAACGATGCGTAAACAATACGATGTTGCCGCTTTTATCTGGCCGGCTTATACCGGAGACGAACCGAGAACCCGTATGTTCTGGCCGGAGGGATACGGCGAATGGCAGAGCGTAAAGAATGCGAAAAAGAACGGCGCGGACAAGCCGGACGGATACGTCTGGGATCGCAAACCGCTGTGGGGATATGTCAACGAAGCGGATCCTGCGGTGATGGAAATGGAAATCGCGCAGGCGTATGAACACGGCGTCAATGTGTTCATCTACGACTGGTACTGGTACGATGACCGTCCGTTTCTGGAGCAGTGCCTTGACAACGGATATCTGAAAGCCAAAAACAACGATCTCGTCAAATTCTATCTGATGTGGGCAAATCACCATGCGACGCAGATGTGGAACATTGAACTGTCCGACGAATTGCCAAGCGATATCATCTGGCGCGGCGACATCACGCCGGACATCTTCCGAGGGCTCGTCCGGCGCTGGATTGACAAATACTTTACACATCCTTCCTATTATAAAATCAACGGTGAGCCTGTGTTCATGATCTACACGATGGACACACTGCTCAAGAGCTTCGGCGGCAGTGACAACACCCGCGCGGCGCTTGATGAATTCCGTGCAGAGGTCAAAAAGGCGGGATTCTCCGGTCTGCACCTGCAGGCGGTCTACAATGCGTTTGAAGGCTTTGACTATGACGGACGCTACGGCGGAACCCCGGGCGATGTGTATACCTTGCTCGGTTTTGACAGCGTCTCCCATTATAATATGAGCACACAGGCAGAGCGGAACTGCGACTATACGGAAATGATAAAAAAACATCAGGCGGGGTATGACGAGATGGATGCGGCGGGACGCCTGTA
>JAFTLK010000163.1 GCA_017455975.1 Clostridia bacterium
CATCGTTCAGAACGGTACGGAGGACGTCAACATTGAAGAAATGCTGAACCGCTATTCCTCTTATTCCAACCGCATTAAGGTTCGTAAGATCGACCCGACCTCCAACCCCGGCTTCTCCGCAAAGTATACCGATGACCAATTGTCCAACAACTCCGTCATCGTCGAAAGCGCAAAGCGTTCCTCCGTTGTCACCTATGAGGAAATTTATACGGTGCAGTATACCGAGGAGGATTATTACAACTACTATATGACCGGCGTAATGCCCACCGGTACCACCTATTTCAACGGCGAAGGTGCGCTGACCACGGCGATTGACTATGTCACGGCAGAAGACCTGCCTGTGTTGTATATCGTCACCGGTCACGGTGAGGGGAATGTCTCCGAAACGGTGCTTGCCGATGCAAAGGCAGAAAACATTCTGACCGAGGAGCTGGCACTGCTGACCGTCACCGAAATCCCCGAGGATGCAGGTGCCGTCATCATCAACACGCCTGCCTCGGATCTGTCCGAGACCGAGCGCGATGTGCTTCTGACCTATCTCGATCTCGGCGGTAAGCTGATCCTTATCACCGACTACGAATCCTTCTCCGATGCAAAGATGCCCAATCTGGCGGCTGTTGCAAAGGCATGGGGTCTGCAGGCGCAGTCCGGTCTGCTGATGGAAGGCAGTGCAAGCAACTTTATGCAGTATCCCTTCTATCTGCTGCCCATCGTCAACGAGAGCTCTGACATCGCCATGAACCTGAACTCCACGAACATCACGACGATTCTGCCGTTTGCACACGGTATTACCAAGATTGCAGATACCGATAAGTTTGTCGAAGGCGTTCTGACCACCTCTGCCGATGCATTCGTCATCGCCGATCTGGAAGCGCGCATCAATGAATTTGCAGATTCCGAAACGCCCGAAAAAGCATACGAAAAGCAGGACGGCGATGCCGCAGGTACGTTCTTCGTCGCGGCAAGCGCGGAAGATACCACAACGGGCGGCAAGCTGCTGTGGGTATCCTCTCCGTTCTTCATCACGGATGAGTTCTACTCCTACAACGGTGAGCTGTTCATGTCTGCTCTGACGATGCTGTGTGAGAAGTCTTCTTCGATTTCGATTCTCGGCAAGGCAATGCAGATTCAGTCTCTGGCAGTCTCCTCCGCGGCGGCGGCATTCTGGGGTGCAGTCCTCATCATCCTCCTGCCGGTCGGTACCGTTGTACTCGGTCTTGTCATCTGGAACAGAAGAAGAAAGAGATAAAAGGAACTGCCAATGAAACAGAATAAGCGAATGAAAACCATGGTCATCATGCTCTGTGCTGTTATCGGTATCTTTATCGTTTACAAAATGGCGCAGTCCATGAATGACGCAAAGGAACGCAAGGAAGCGGCGGAGCAGGCGGCACAGCAGTCTGAGCTGATGATTGCGGAATACGATTACCGCGATGCGGTTGCCCTTTCCTACACCAAGCGCGGCGGTGAGACTGTCTCGGTTGAGATCCAGAACAGCCGCTGGGTATATGCTGACGATCCGACCCTTCCGCTCAATCAGACAACCGTTGCCTATATGGCAAACGCACTGGCATCAATGGGTGCACAGTCCATTGTCAATCTGGAAGGTGCCGATACGGCGGCGTTCGGTCTGGAGGATCCGGAGTGGACCTTCTCTGTGACCTATGAAGCCGATGACGGTACCAGAACCGAGCATACCTATGTGCAGGGCAGCTACAACGACTTCGGAAAAGGTTACTATTTCCAGGAAGTCGGCGTGGACAAGGTCTATATCATCGTTGAGGGTCTGACGCAGTTCTTTGAATATGATCTGCCCGAGATCGTCGATGCAGGTACATTCCCGGTCCTGTCGGCAGAAAAGTTTGATTCTGTGGATATCACCGTCGGTGATGAGACCCGTCATCTGAGCGGAGACGATGTCGCAGATGCATTCATTACGATCAGTGATCTGCTCAAGCCCTCCATGTACGCCGATCATCATATCAACGAAACGACTCTGCAGAAGTATGGTCTCGTTCAGCCGCACACCGAGGTTTCCATCAACTACAAGGAAACCGTGACGGTGGAGGATACGGCCGGTGCGACCAGCTCTTCGACCATCGAGCAGATCCGCGGCTTCAAGATTCAGCTTGGCGATACGTTTGAGCGTGACGGCGAATCCTATACCGCATATCTCGCAGACGGTTATACCTTCATTTATTATATGCCGACGTCGGTTGCAAATTCCATTCAGACCCACTTCACGGCCGATCTTCTGGCGGACGGCGAACAGTAACACAAAAGCAGCAGCGAACAGAACGTGAATTCACGAATCTGTTCGCTGTGTTCTATTTATTTTGTTTGTTCTGCAAATCCGGAGTTATAAAGTTCTAACAGTGCATCACATTGTTTTTCGCATTTTGTTAATGTCGAAACCAAGTTTCGCTGATTTGCGCGGAATGCAAACTTTAATGCGTTGGTTGTCAACTCTCCGACAAGTAATGTGTCACCATAATCAAAAATACGATTTGCGAAGATAAGATCGAGCATTTCTACAGATTCTTCATCACGTGTTCCCTTGACACGGAGTGCGGAATCATAGTAAGCAGGACGTAAATCGTTGTAAGAGGCACATGCCATAGCTTCCAATACCACGCCAATCATTTCTGTATCAGGATAGTGAATGCTGACACCGAATAGCTCACATCCTTCAATACGGGAGAAATATGTTTCCTGTGCTTCATCCCATTTTGGATAAGGCAGAACGCCAAATTCAATAGGAGCGTCACGCATTACGGTTGTCATATGGAAACAGGTTGAATCTCCGAACAGGGAGCCGCCGTTGCGGAATATTTCGGTTTCCAGTGTGCCGTCGTCAATATTGTTAAAATGCCAGACATCATTGTCCCATGTCATTTCGTAAACGCGGTTAAAGACTTCAATTACTTTTTCATTTTCGGGTGCGATATAATCGAGCAGTCCGGCGTCATCACGTACAACCATTTCAGCTCCGGCAGCAACACCGAAACTTGTCAAAATCTGGTGCGAAGCGGCAGTATATCCATACTGATCGTTTTCATTCATTTCCTGATCGCCGTTCAAATCACGTACAGCCAGCTTGGAAAATTCGGAAAAAGCATCGAAAGTCCATTTTCCATCGCGGACAAGCGCATATAGATCGCCGATGCCGTATTCCTTGACCAATTCTTTGTTGAACAGAAGAACATGCGTGAAATCTGCAGAGGATAAATTAAATTCACCAACGATGAAACGGCGGGAACCGGCAATCTGCATAACATCATATAGGGATGCGTTCCACCAAGGCTGCTCCGGATTGATGTGAGGAATATCTTCTACGGGAAGAAAGAGCCCCTCTGCCGCAAAGGTGAACATATTGATCATGCGTCCTGTGTAGAGGTCATATTCATTGTCACCCGCAAGTAAAAACTGTCTTGGATAGTCATTGGTATTTTGTGCAAAGTTATAATAAGTTTCCTCAAAAACAATGTTGAATCGTTGTTCAAGTGCGCGGTTACGAACAAAAATGGCATCGTTTAACGCCTCACCATTCATCTCCGTACTGTTCATATTGGCATGAATAAGATCGTAGGTACGCGTCAGCATATGGAATGTTTCGCCGCCGAAATCGAAATCGCCGAGGTTATCGTGAATACCGGAATCGACAGCTTCTGTCTGCGTGGTTTCCTGCACGGATGCATCGCTGCCGTTGTCTGTATCCGTAGGCTGCGTTGCGTCTGCGCCGCAGGATGCAGTGAAAAGTGCCGCTGTAAGTAACAAAATCCCAAAGTGCTTTTTCATAATTTGATTCTCCTGTTTACAAAATCACAAACCTGTGTTATAATTATTATAACAGATACATATGGTTTTGTATATCGTTTTTGTTCTGAATTGCACAAAAGGGGTGTCGTAATTGTCCAATACAAAGTCTTCTGCTCAATCATGGATCAATTATACCGAAGAAACCTTTCCGGAACCGATTTCTGTGACCGCAGATCTGATCGGAATGTGCCGGATGAATGAATATCACTGGCACCGTCATTATGAGCTTTTGATTGTTCGGCAGGGGAGTTATATACTCACCAATAACAGAAAAACGATTCAATCCTCCGGACCGGCGATCTTTCTTCATCGTCCGCTGACCCTGCACATTATGAATTGTGATCCGCAGACCACCTATGTCCGTCGGATTGTCCATATCCGACGTGATGTGGTCAACCGATTTACGCCGGAAGCAGTTGATTCGGCACTGTTTTTCAATGCCAATCTGATTTATGCTGTACCCAACAGTACAGAATGGCAGGAGATTGATACGTATATTGAACAGATTGATCGGCAAACACACGATGAGGTGGCGGCAGCATTGCTTTCCGCACTTCTTATTCGCTGTATAATGCAGATTGCGCAGAATGGACGCGGCGAAATTGCCAGCTGTTATTTTTCTTATATTCAAGGCGCGATTGCATATATCGCAGACCATCTGTCAGAATCATGCTCCATTGAATCGATATCGCAAAAATTTGATGTCAAACGCTCAAAATTCCAGTCGGATTTCAAGAAAGAAACCGGTATGCCATATCATCGTTATCTCGTAAACCTCCGTATGGTTCGTGCGCAGGAGCTGTTATTGGCAGGAAAAAGCGTGCAGGATACATCGCTTGAGGTCGGTTATTCCAGTGAATCTCATTTTATCAAGGAATTTACCAAATACTGTGGGACAACCCCGGGGACATTCCTTGCAAAACATACAGAATCATTCTGACGCAAACAGCGAACAGAACGTGAATTCACGAATCTGTTCGCTGTGTTTTTTCATTTATTAAGGTTTCCAGTACTTCTCCGCGCATTCTCTGGCAATCTCGACATACCGCCGTCCGCGTTCGGCATCACCGAACAGGGTCAGCACCTCGCGCTGGGCGATCTCGAACAGGCATCCGCTTGCCGCCTCACAGACGCCGCGGAAGTAGCGACGGAGTGCATCTTCGTCGAGCGGCCCCGGATGCGTGACCAGCTCTGCGCGCGGCTTGCTGTAGTAGACGACATTCGTGCCGCGCAGATATTCACCGATCTGCGGTTCGTTATTGAATGGCGATACGGACAGCTTGCGCAGATTGGTCCACTTGGAAAGATAATTCTCCCAAATGGCATCGACGCGCTCGCAGCAGCCGTAGGACAGCAGGCCGAATCGTCTGACCAGCCGGTCCTGATACGGATAGACAAATTCACCGTAGACCTCGGGCGATACTGCGGTCGTCTCCTGTGACTCGAGGAAGCCCCAGCAATCGGTCGTTCGGGTGACGGTATCGGTATCCGTCGGCAGTTCATGGTTGAAGGCATAGCTTTCCTGGGCGATCGGTGAGGTGCCGTAGGTGGGCAGAAGCAGCTGCTCCTTTTCCAGAAAATCGTAGTACTGCTCGTAAACACGGGTCGCCATGTCCATGACGCGGTGCAGAATTTCGGGGCAGTCGTACATCGAAAGATAGTAGTTTTCCATGCCCATCAGGTGTACCAGCGGGTTTGTGATACCGCCGGGCAGGGAATGCATGACCATGCGGGTCGGCAGAATGTCGCCGATGATGTCCTCAACCCAAGCCCGGTATGCCTCGGTCGATTCCCGATTGACACCGAAGTGTCCGCCCTGCAGACGTTCCCATTCCGTTTCGAGATCCTCGATGACCGGATCGATGTGATAGCCGCTGGTTTTCTGACCGGGGATCCGGCTTGTCTTTGCAGCCAGACCGAACGGCGTGACCCACGTGTGCCATCCCATGTCAAACGTCGGGGAGAGGGGGGTATCATCATCGAACAGCTCCCGTCCGACAAGCGCGGACAGCAGTGTCGCTTCCAATCCGCGTGCCGCCTCCGATGTGCACCGCAGACGCGGCGTGATGACCTCGTGGCGGAAGTTGCTGAACAGCAGGCGCACGGTGGGCATTTCGCGGATACCCATCTCCTGCGCATGCCACTTTTTCAGAATGGCTTCGTTTTTGGCATCATGCGCATAATCTTCGTGCCGCGCGGCAATTTCGCGCAGGATCGCTCTGTCTTTGGCTGAAATCTGTTCCATGGTCGTTCTCCTGTGGATGGCTCGTTTTATCTGCGGCCGTGCCGGACATTGTCCGGACCGAAGCTCTCCGGCAGCAGCTCGGCTAATGTATATTCATCATATCCGCCGTCGTGCCCGAGCAGAATCAGAAACGTATCGGGATCGCAGAACTCACGCAGAGCCTGTCGGCAGACACCGCACGGTGCGCACGGACGGGACGTATCGCCGTCTGTGCCGCCGACGATTGCAATGGCGGAAAATTCGCGCTCCCCCTCGCTGATGGCTTTGAAAAGTGCTGTACGTTCGGCGCAGCAGGTACATCCGTAGGCGGCATTTTCGACGTTGCAGCCAAGGTATACATCGCCTGTTGCCGACAACAGCGCCGCACCGACCGGGTGATGCGAATATGGTGCGTAGGCATTGAGCATTGCCTCACGTGCACAGGCGACCAGTTCTGTACCTGTCATGATGGGGTGTCCTCTTGGATGAGTGCATCGGCGAAGCTCTCTCCCGCAAGGGAAGCCGATGCGGCATCGTCACAGCCGAGCAGATCGCAGACGGTCTTGCCGATGTCGGCAAACGTGGAACGGGTTCCGAGCGGGATCGGCGCGATCTTTTTGCCGTATACCAGAAGCGGCGTGTATTCGCGGGTGTGGTCGGTGCTCTCGGAGGCGGGATCGCAGCCGTGGTCGGATGTGATGATCAGCGCGTCATCCTCACCGAGCTTGCCGAGAAACTGCGGCAGCCATACATCAAATTCCGCAACGCCTGCGGCATAACCCGCGACATCATTGCGATGTCCCCAGAGCTGGTCAAAGTCGACCAGATTGATAAAGCACAGCCCGCGGAAATTTTTGGAGGCCAGAAGATCGGCCGCCGCCATGCCCTCTGCATTGGAATGCGTCAGAATGGTCTGCGTGATGCCGCGGCCAAGGAAAATATCGGTGATCTTGCCGACCGCAATAACATCCTGTCCGCTATGGCAGAGTACATCAAGCATGGTATCTGCCGGCGGCTCCAGCGAGAAGTCGCGGCGGTTGGCGGTACGGTAGAAGCTGCCGGGCTCACCTGCAAACGGGCGCGCAATGACACGTGCAACGCCGTGCTCGCCTTTTAGAAGTCTGCGTGCCGCACGGCAGTAGGCGTACAGCGTTTCCGGCGGTACGATATCCTCATGTGCCGCGATCTGGAAGACGCTGTCGCCGGAGGTATAGACTATTAAGTCTCCCGTCAGCATGTGTGCCTCCCCGAAGCGTTTGATGCATTCGGTTCCGGAATAGGGTTTGTTGCACAGAATCCCGCGTCCGGTGATGCGCTCAAACGGCTCTAAAATTTCGGGCGGAAAGCCCTCGGGATAGGTCGGGAACGGGTGCGCGGAGATCAGCCCGGCGATCTCCCAGTGACCGACGGTCGTATCCTTTCCGGCGGAAGCCTCGGCACAGCGGCCATATGCCGCACGGGGCGTTTCGGTCTCGCCGAGAAATGACAGCCCCTCAATGTTTCCCATACCAAGGGTATGCAGATTGTCGGCGCAGAAGTGTTCATCCTCTGAGATGTGCTGCAGGGTGTGCGCACCGGCATCACCCCATGCATGCGCATCCGGCAGCGCGCCGATGCCGAGGGAATCAAGTACAAATAAAAAAATGCGTTTCATCGCAGTTCCTTTCTCATCGGAATTCTGCTTTCATTATACCAGAGTTTTTCGCGTTTGTAAAGACTTTGACAAAAGAAAAATAAAATTTTGCCGGATGTTTGCAAATGGTTGGACATAGATGCACCAATGTGTCTTGACACCTGCATTTACAATTATTTTTGCGAAAGTGGTAGACTTTCGGGCGAAAGTGTGATATAATACAGGTATTCCAATTTTTTTGCAAAGGAAGAATTATGATGACGCCTTATAATTATACCCTGCTCTGTGATTTTTATGAGCTGACAATGGCAAACGGTTATTTCATCTCCGGCAAGGGCGATGAGATCTCATACTTTGATGTCTTTTTCCGTCGGGTGCCCGATGGCGGCGGTTATGCGATCGCCGCAGGTCTTGAGCAGGTCATTGACTATATTTCCAATCTGCATTTTTCCGAGGAGGACCTCGATTTTCTGCGGTCGAAGAATCTCTTTTCCGAAGACTTTCTGGACTATCTGCGTACCTTCCGCTTCTCCGGTGACATCTGGGCGGTTCCCGAGGGGACGCCGATCTTCCCGGGTGAGCCGATCCTGACCGTCCGTGCACGTGCGGTTGAAGCACAGTTCATCGAGACATTCCTGCTGCTGGCGCTCAACCACCAGTCTCTGATTGCGACCAAGGCAAGCCGCGTTGTCCGTGCGGCACAGGGACGTGCGGTTGCGGAATTCGGTTCCCGCCGTGCGCAGGGGGCCGACGGTGCGATCCTCGGTGCAAGAGCGGCATACATCGGCGGCTGCGGGGCAACGGCGTGTACACTTTCCGACCGTGTTTACAACATTCCGTCGACCGGAACGATGGCGCATTCCTGGGTGCAGATGTTTGACACCGAATACGATGCGTTCCGCACCTACTGTGAGCTGTATCCGAACAACGCCACCCTGCTTGTCGACACCTATGATGTGCTCCGCTCCGGTGTACCGAATGCCATCCGTGCGTTCAAGGAAATCCTTCTTCCGCAGGGTATCACCAAGTGCGGCATCCGGCTCGACTCCGGCGACCTGACCTATCTGACCAAAAAAGCACGCATGATGCTCGATGAGGCAGGGCTGACCGAGTGTAAGATCGTCGTTTCCAATTCGCTTGACGAATACATCATCCGTGATCTGATCCATCAGGGAGCACAAATCGATTCCTTCGGTGTCGGTGAGCGTCTGATCACGGCAAAGAGCGACCCTGTCTTCGGCGGTGTCTACAAGCTCGTCGCAAAGGAAGACGAAAACGGATGCGTCATTCCGAAGATCAAAATCTCCGAAAACGCCGGAAAGATCACCAATCCGCACTTCAAGCGCGTGTTCCGTATCTTTGATAAGACCTCCGAGGAGCCGATTGCCGACATGATGTGCATCTACGACGAGGAACCGATCGACGAAACCCAGCCCTTGGAAATCTTCGACCCGGACAACACCTGGAAGCGCAAGCTCGTCACCAACTATTATCTGCGCGAGCTGTTGGTTCCCATCTTCAAAAACGGTGAATGTGTCTATCAGTCGCCCTCGATTGACGAGATCCGCGCCTACTGCAAGTACGAGGTCGATCATCTGTGGGAAGAAGTCAAGCGCTTTGAAAATCCGCATAAGTTCTATGTCGACCTGTCAAAGAAGCTCTACGATACCAAGATGCAGCTGCTCGACGAAAAGGGCAACAACATCATGCACGGAAAAAGCGTATAAGCATGATTGTGTAACGATACACACATCAACAGAAAGGAAACCAATGTCATGAAATATACCGAAAATCTGATCAAATTCATTGAAAACAGCCCCTCACCGTTTCATGTTTGCGACAATCTCGCAGCACAGCTGACCGATGCCGGCTATACCGAACTGTGTGAGGCGGAAAACGCTGTGCCGGAGGCAGGAAAAGGCTACTTTGTCCGCCGCAGCGCATCGTCGATCATTGCGTTCCGTATGCCGAAGTCCACACTCGGCGGCTTTATGATCTGCGCATCGCACTCCGACTCGCCGACCTTCAAGATCAAGGACAACGCAGAGCTGACCTCGCCGATGTACGTCCGCATCAACGCAGAGCCCTACGGCGGCATGATCCAGGGCGCGTGGCTTGATCGACCCCTGTCCGTTGCGGGTAAGCTGCTTGTGAAGACCGAGGACGGAAAGATGAAGACCGTGCTTGCCAATGTTGACAAAAACTGCCTGATGATGCCCAATGTTGCGCCGCACATGGCACGCATCAAGGACTACAATCCCGCCTGCGACCTTGTTCCGCTGTTCGGCAACGGCAATGCAAAGGATACCTTCTACAAGACGGTCGCCGATGCGGCAGGCGTGAACAAAGATGACATTCTGTCCGCCGACCTGTTCCTCTACAACCGCGATCGGGGCTATGTCTGGGGACCGGAAAACGAATTCTTCTCCTGTCCGAAGCTTGACGATCTGCAGTGTGCATATGCATCGATGACAGCGTTCCTCGAGGGCGAGGCAGCCGATCACACCGCGGCGGTCTGTGCCGTCCTTGACAATGAAGAAGTCGGTTCGCAGACCAAGCAGGGCGCGGCAGGACTGTTCCTCTCCGACGTGCTGCACCGCATTGTCTTCTCGCTCGGCGGCACGGAGAGCGACTACATGGCGGCGGTTGCGCGCAGTATGATGGTTTCCGCCGACAACGCACACGCCGTCCATCCCAACCACGGCGAATTTGCCGACCCGACACACAAGCCGGAAATGAACTGCGGCATCGTCATCAAGCACAACGCAAGCCAGCGTTACACGACCGATGCCATTTCCGCGGCGCTGTTTGAGGCGGTCTGCCGTCAGGCAGACGTACCGGTTCAGCACTTCTACAACCGCTCCGATATGGGCGGCGGCTCGACCCTCGGCAACATTGCCAACACGCAGGTGTCGCTCAACACGGTCGACATCGGTCTGCCGCAGCTTGCCATGCACTCGCCCTTTGAGACGGCGGGAACGAAGGATACCGGATATCTCGTCGGTGCACTGCGGGTATTCTATGCGGCAGAGCTGTCTGTTGAGGTCGGCGGCACGTTCGGAATCACATTTGCATAAAATCAAAATCGGCAGAATGCGTTTGTGCGTTCTGCTGATTTTATTGTGTTTATGCAAACAAACTTGTTAAAAACAACAGGAAATTTTGTGATATCTATTGACATCAAGCATAATATATGATATACTACAGTTGGAAGAAAAATTGGCGATTTCTTCCAAGGCGTAATCCTCCGAACAAATCAAAACATATTCTAAAAAAAACGAAGAAAGGAACACGATCATGTTAAAATCAGTAAAACAATTTTTCGCGCTGTCCTTGTGTCTTCTCATGTTATTGCCGTTTGCTTCGGCTGCCTTTGTTGATCCCGTAAGTGTAACTGCTGATTTACCGTTGACTCCATGTACATGTACTGATCCAATATATGATACAGGTGAAGTTTTCGAGGTTCCTCAACCTGTTGATGCGTATTACTGTAAAGGAAGTTACATAAGGCAGGTTGCATATCAATGTCTAATTTGTTATGATTATAAAGCAGGCGCTGTTTTATCTATTCACCGTGTTGAACATATATATCCCAACAATGTAAGATGTAGCACCTGTGGCTGGTTGATAACAGATACTTGATGTTTATAGGGATGTCGCAAGGTTGGCTTTCGACATCCCTATAATGTTTTCCTATATGCGGTGAATAATAATGAAAATTATATTTGTTCTTTTATTGCTTTTTCAATATATTTTTCTGTTTTCGTGTAATAATTCCACGGATATTCCGAATGAAACCGATCCCTCTATTACATATAGTAGCGAACCTGTTTACGCGACAGAGGAATTATATTACGACAGCATTTTCCGATTCACTGTTCTCCAGGACAGCAAGGGAGAAGATCTTACAACATATAACCGCTACCCTGTCGGTGACTGTGTGCATTTTCTGAATTGGTCGACAGAGCATCCGGGACAGATGTCCTTTGATATTTATAACCGTGACGGACAGCTTATCGAGTCCGATCCAATCCCGGAAGCGGTGTTGGCATCTATGGCAGTACGTGACGAACGCGGCGAGGAAATCGCTTATGTTACAATGGAAACCAAGAATGCTTTTTCCCGGAAGTTTGTCCGATATGACAGTGCATGGAATATCATAGAAGAATCCAAAGCCATGCCCATATCGTATCAGGGAAGCCTGTATAAGGGAATGTGTTTTATCGGTGAAGATCTCATTTTTTACAGCGATTACACCATGTATCTCTTCCCGGATGCCGACCTCTCTGCTGCACCCAAATGTCTGAAGCTTCCGTGTCTGGTGTCTGATATTATGTCTCTGGAGAATGGTGAACTTCTGCTCTGTGGTCCATCAGACGATGTTTTCGGTACAATATCTGCTCCTTTGTTTTACGATCTCAATATCGAAACCGGTAAATCAGAGCAGCATCAGTTTGCAGACGGTGTAACCGATCCAACCGTACTGTTTAACCGTGCGCGTGAAGTCACAATGCATAACAATACGCTGTACGGAAACTGTGCCGACGGATTGTATGTTCTGCGTGATGGTGCTCCTGTTCAGTTGATAGATTGGAATGAATCTGCAATAGATTGCCGTGTCATCCGCCTTTTGGATGTGTTTTCCGATACGTGTTTTCTTGTGAATTATGAAAATCCGTTGGAATACAGTACCGAGCTCTGTATTTTGCGTCTGACAGACGAGGTGCGCACAACTCCACGTGAAATCTTTACGGTTGCGACCATTGGTCTGCCAGACAGTCAGCAGGTGTTTTTGAATACGGTTATTTACATGTTCAACCGACAGAACAACGATTATAAAATTGAATACCATAACTATTATGCACAGGAGGATGATTACAGTCGACGCATCACATCCGGTCATCGTTTTGATGAAGAATTTGCAGAAGCAGCACAACGGCAATTTGAGGAAGATTTGCTTTCCGGTATTGTCTATGACTGTTATATCTTTCCTGAAAGTTCAACCAACCGTGATCTGTTGGCAGATAAAGGACTTCTTACCGATCTGTCGCCGTTTCTTGAAGAAGACCAACTTCTCGGCTGTGTCGAAACCTCTTACCAGACAGATGACGGCATCATCGCTCTGCCGTATTTCATGAAACTGTCAACGCTGATTACAAGTCAATCCGTGCTTTCCTCACAGAAAAAGCTGACTTACGATGGATTAATAGAAATAGCAAACAATCTGGCGGAAGATGAATCACTTCTCACGGAGCAGGCGTACACGAATCTGAAAAAGACAGGGGTGTATGAGTTTCTGGATTTCGATAACCAAACCTGTTCATTTGATTCTGATGCAGGAAAGGCATGGCTTACATTCTTGATGGAGGTCAGAGACGGAGCGTATTCTCTGGCAGAACTTGATCTGCTTCATACCATTCCCGCGGAGTTTGCCTCAGCTTTCTCAATGCATGATATTTATGCAGTATCACCGTTTGCTCCGTTTGATATCATCCGAATAGACGATGTCAAGTTTATGGAGATCACATTTGACGGTTATAAATCCATTGCGGCCGCGCATTGGTTGTATCGATACAAAACCATCAATTATTGCGGTTATCCGTCAGAGGATGAAACGGCGGGACTTCTGTCAACCGATGCGACATTTTCTGTTTCTTCGGTTGCCGGCTGTCCGGAGGGTGCAAATGCGTTTCTGCAATATCTTTTGTCTGCAGAGATTCAGAGCTGCAGCTATGCCGAGGATTTCGGACTTCCGGTTTCACGTGAGGGTATGATGGCTGTATTTCCAATGGATTACATCCATTTATGTCTGCGTGAACTCGGTTCGGGCACCGAGAATGATCCGTGGTTTCATACACGACCGGAAGCATTTTGGTTGAATATTCTGATAAAAGAAGAAGAAATGAATGAACTCAATAAAGATGCTAACTCGGTATTTGATGTTATGAAACTTACAGAAGAAGACCGCGATCGTTTTATCCGCTTCCTCGACCGCGCGGTCATGCGCACTGCCGCCGATGCAACCCTGCAGTCGATTCTCGACGAGGAACTGTCCTATGTCGAGAGCGGCGTGCGTTCGCCCGGGGAAGCCGGGAAGATTCTGCAGAGCCGCGTGGGGATTTATCTGGCGGAATGAAAACCTGCCTGCGGAGTGACGGAATTTGTTACGAAGGATTTCCAATTTCTGCGAAAAAAGGTCACAATGCGGTCATAATTGTGCGGTATAATACTTCCTGTCAAAAAAGAAGGAAGGAATCGTACCCACAATGAAATTTGCCGAAAAATTCATGCGCTTCATGTCCGGCAGAAATGGCATGGACGCGCTTAACCATGCGCTGTTTTATACCTATCTTGTACTCTGGGTTCTCTCGTTGCTTGTCAGAAGCACGGTTCTGTCCGGGCTGTGCACTGTGGCCGCGTTCTATATGCTGTTCCGCTGCTTTTCGCGCAATCTTGATGCGCGCAGGCGAGAAAACATGGCGTGGTGGAACTTCAAAACGAAGTTTTCCGCAAAGTGTGCCAATGTGCCCGTGCTGAAATCCGTCGGCGCGTTCTTCAAAAAGCTCGGCGTCCGCGCAAAGAACCTGCCGACCAAGCGCTATCGCACCTGTCCCAACTGCCGCGCCGAGTTGTGTCTGCCGCGCAGAACAGGGAAGCATACCGTGCGGTGTCCGAGATGCGCGAAGGAATTTGGCGTTCGGATTGTGTTCTGATGTTCAACCCGCTGTAGGGGCGATTCACGAATCGCCCGTCTATCTTCCATACCTGCAAATATATCAAAGGAGATGCCCATTGGTGAGCATCTCCTTTTTACGTTATTCTCCGAATACGGTCTTCACGATGATCTCCGCACATTCCTCGGAGGACAACACCGATGTATCGACCTCCAGCGCATATTCCACATTCTGCGGCATGTGTTTTGCCTGTTCGTGCGACTGAAATTCGCCTCTGTCACCGCGTGCGAGGTTGCGTTTGCGGCAAAGCTCCAGCGGGCAGGTGACGTGCACCATATACAAGGGACTGTCAGACAGGATCTCCAGCATCCGCCCGTAATGATCGGGAATCTCCGGACGCTCCGACAGAACGCCGTCGAGGATGACATGATGTCCGCGGTCGGAAAATTCCTTTGCCGTGCGGTACATTTCCATCAGCACATCCCCGAGGTATTTCCAATAGTTTTCGCGCAGATACCGCACACCGACCATGTCCTGAAACAGGTCGTTTGCCATTGCATAAAAGAAGATATCGCCGCGGTTCTGCATGGCATCGACGATCGACGTTTTTCCGGTGCTTGTCACGCCGTTCAGAAAGATGATCTTGCCTTTTTCCATGGTTATGACCATTACTTTCGCTTGGCGAAAGTTTCCTTTCTTGTGGAGTTGCGGATGGTTTGGTGCTTGCGCCAAATCGCAGTCGGAAGACTGCGAAAGCCGCAAAACACCGTCTGAAAATTCATTTTCAGACTTGTTCCTTTCATCGTTTTGCATTCGCCATGCGGCACAGTGACCAGCCGAGGGTCGAGGATTTCACATCTTCCGCAATGCGCCGCAGGTTGTCGGTGATGCGCAGCTCCACACCGCGGGCGATCAAGGCACCCGGCAGATCATCGATGATGTGCCGCGCAATCGGGGTCTGTGCGGTTACCGAAACGTAATACCCGGCGACCTCGTCCTGCATGACAAAGCCTGTCGGGTCAAATTCGTAAAGATAGAGTGTTGTGCGGCGCATCCGGTCAAACCAATCATGCTCGATGATGACCGCATGGCGTACCGTATCCGAGGAAAAGAACCGCCGACGGTCGTCTTCCGTGGTTTCGGGACGGATGTGAAACGTTACACGCGGGCAGTCGCGCGGCGTGAGAAAGTTCGGCAGATGTTCCTCGTCAATCGCCCAGACAAGACCGACTGTCGGGTCAAGGTCGCGCCGGGAGGGCAGGCGGGGATGGAATACCGTGATATCGGGTTCTTCGCTGACATGATACAGGCGCATAACAGCTCCTCCTTTACAATGTTACCCACCCGGGCGGTTCCCCTCAAAACATTCGCGCGCGATGCCGTCCGCATCAAAGCGGATAAAGAACAGCACCTCCGGGGATGTACCGAGAAAGCCGACGCGCGGCTCACGGACGGTATAGCCGCAGGCGCAGCTGCGATACAGACCGTCCTCGCCCGGCGGCATCATTGTGCAGTCAAACGCACCGTACTCTGCGGCGATTTCCAATGAGGTTTTTCCGATGATGTGATCGGCGTGATAGGGTTCCGTGCAGCCGACAAACAGAATGCAGAGCAGGAGCGGAATGCACAGAAACAGCAGTCGGTTCTTTTTCATCGAACGGCTCCTTTCACTTGACGCTGTATTTTTGGAATATCCGGTTGTACGAGCATACCAGAATCACCAGTCCTGCTGTGCATCCAAGGATCAGAAACACAAGTGCAAAAATGGAATTGAATATGCCCGCAGCGCCTGCCGCGAAGTACCACAGGGAATAAAGCTGCCACATTGTGCCGTTTTCGCGGTTGTACTGTCCGATGTCGGTGATTTTTGCCGCATCGACCTCGACGCCTGACCAGAAATGCATCGGCTTTTTGAGCATCTTTGCATACACGCCGATGGCATAAAACAGAACAGCACAGCCAAAGCACACGACACACATAATGATGGTAACTGCCATAATGATGATTCCTTTCTCCTTTTGGGGCAATTCAGAATACAATGCCGAAGATGTTGCTGACCTCCGCGCGGATGGTGATGACACCCTCGGTGAATCGTACGGTGACCTTTCCTTTTCGATAGGTGATACCGCCGGTGGTCTGGCGTTCGTAACCGTTGTTCTGCATGACCGCTTCGATTTCCGCGTGGGAGGATTCTGTCGTCAGTCCCCAAACGGTGACGGCAGGATCGGTGACGGTGATCCCGGTGATGTGGTTTTTGCCGCTGGAATAATCGGGATATGCGGTCACGGTGTAAATGACGCAGTGCTCCGGATCGGTCTGCTGACCGTTTTCATCGGTTCCCGGTGAATACCCGGTGCCGTAATATTCGCGTCCGCCCATGAGTCCGAACCGGGGCTGATAGCCGGAGAAATCAAAATCATCGACATTGTCGCAGATCCAGAATTCAAGATCGGTGTCCGGACGGTGCGGCGTGCGGTTCGCAAAGATGATTACGCCGCAGACTGCGCAGAGCAGGAAAAGGATCACGACGGCGATCCTCTTTCGATTTTTCATGTGCGATGCCTCCCAGCGATATTTTTATTTATTCATGCGAAAAAACACATAAGACAAACATGCACATCCCAGCGCAAGACAGATCGAGGACACAATGCCCTCACCTGTGCTGACGATATGATAGACCGTCCCTGCCGCAAAACAGAGGGCGGCGAAGGCAAACAGGACGGCGACTGTCTTAAAACGGTTCATTTGAGATTCCTCCGTGTTGGTTCATTATGGTTTATTTGTCTTTGTCAACGGCGCGCGGGTTGTCCATGCGGATGTCAAAAACAGCACCGCAGTCCCGACAGCCTTTGGCGGTCAATGTCGAATAATTTTTGGTAAAAGGCAGTTTTTTCTGTGATTTTTTGGTTACGAACAGCAGTCCGCCAAGCCCGGTTGAGAGCTTGCCGGCTATGATGCTTTCAGACCCGCAGGTCGGGCATTTTATTGTCATACGCTCACGCTCCTTGTCATCGTTGGTTATCCGGAGGAAAACGGTTACGGCTTTATGGCTTTGGGATTTTCGGCATACAGCTCGATATAGCCGCAGTCCGGGCAGACATGGCAGATGACACCGCAGCGCTTATCGGCGTCCCAAACGCTCTTTTTCGTTTGGGTCAGAATCAGTGCGTGCAGTGCGTTGCCGGTTAAATTGGCAGTGAACATTTCCGTATCACATTTACAGCATTTCATGAGGGTGTCTCCTTTGGGAAATTATTCTTTGGAGAAAGATTTATTACTCTGTCGGATCCGTTTCAATTCGTTCTTCGACCCATTCGTCCAATTTTTGGCGGCTGAAGATATAGGTATCATCTACCATGGTATATGTCCCATCCAGTATGCCGGATTCGAGCAGTTCATCGACATCTTTGCGGAATTTGTAGAGTTTGAGATAGTCACAAGCCTCATATTTGTCCAAATACTTTCCGAACTCTTTCTCGCCTTCTGTTTGTGTGACAACAGACAGGCTTGACGGAACCTGTGTGGTGTTAGGGAGTTCTGCGCTGATGGTTTTGCCGGCGATTACAATGCCAAAGGCGATGGCACAACAGCCGAGGAAAAGGGAAAGATCAAAGTTTTTCATACAGTACTGCCTCCTGAATGGTTTGACGGTGTTTGTCTGATATCATTATAACATAGAATTATGAATAAATAAATCACCGCAAAAAAACAGTCCCCGCACTTGTGAGGACTGCAGCATAGATATTGCGCCAAACTTTTGCGAAGTTTTACTTCGATCTGTTCGACAAACCTAAATTGGCGTATTTCTTTCTCTGTTTGTGTTTGGTAATTGCCCAAATACTCCAAGCTACACCGCAAATCAACATCATAAATCCAGTAAATATAGCAAGGAATAAATAACCAAGACTGTCCCATCCCTGTGTTGCAGCTGCCATAATCATGAATATGAGTGTAGGTATAGTAAGCAGAATAATAGGCAATGAGCGAATGATCTTACGCTTTACCTTAAAACAAAGCAGCAGTTGAACAGGCAAGAGGACAATAATTGAGAAAATCAAAACTGCTGTGGTAAGCTCTATATCCCCAATCCATATATCAAACATACAAGCACACTCCTTCGTCAAATTCAAGTTTATCTGATTGATACCATTATATCACAGAATTGTGAATAAATAAATCACCGCAAAAAAACAGTCCCCGCACTCGTGAGGACTGCTGTATATAATATTGCACCAAAATTTTACAAAGTTTTATTTCAATCTGTCCGACAAGTTGGAATTTACCTAATTCTTCGCATTTTTTTACTTACCTGCTTCGCAAGAAGATACAGCAGATACCCAATGATGAAACCTAACGAATTTAATAACAAATCATCAATATCGGATACTCTGTCATAAAAGGGAAGCTGAAAAATCTCAATACATAAAGAAACACCAATACCTGCGGAAATGACTTTCCAGTGTGTATCCAACCCCTTGTATACACTGGGCCAAACAATTCCCAATGGAATAAACATTGCTGTATTTCCAATTACATTTATCAAAATGTCTCTCATTTCGGGATAATCAAACAAATTAACAAGCGGAATCCAATTTATCCGAAACGGATATACTTTTGCACTTTCATAAACAAGCGGTTGTATTTCTCCATTCACTTTAGAAAATGGGAAAAAGGTAAAGCGAGCAACAACGACAATGCAGACATATACCAAAAGCAGTTTCAGTTCTTTTTTCCAATCTGCTCTCTTGGTTTTAATTGCACATATCACTCTTACCAAACACCAAATGATACTTATGAACATTACCATTGATGTGTATGATATTCGAATCATCTATCTGTTCTCCTTGTTGTCAAATTCAAGTTTATCTGATTGATACCATTATATCACAGAATTGTGAATAAATAAATCACCGCAAAAAACAGCCCCCACGATTGTGAGGACTGTTCTTTTGATAAACCTATTCGGGATAAATGCAAATTGCCATCAAAACGGGCCAGCAGGGACGTAATTCCCGGCCAGCGCGGGTCATAATTCCCGGCCACGGTGGGACGTAATTCCCGGCCAGTTCACAAAGATCCTCTATAATGGAAATACCTCTTCAACGCAAGAGGAATCCAACATAGAGGAGGTCCAAACATGGACTACAAACGAATCTTAACCCTCCATTACACGGGCGGCATGAGCGGTCGGGAGATCGCTGAAGCGACCGGTGTCGGAAAGACAACTGTGAACGAATTTCTGAAACGCTTCCGGGAATGCAGCGAACTTTCCTATCCCCTGCCGGAGGAAGTCACCAACGAATTTATTGCCGAGCGACTGTATCACAAAGTCGGAAAACCTACCGACGAACTCTATCGTGACTTCGATCCGGAAACAGTCTGCCGCGCGCTAACACGCAAGGGTGAAACGCTCATGCACCTGTGGAAGAAATACTATGCCGCCGGTGAAGTGGACGGAAAACAGCCGCTGAGCTATCGGCAGTATTGCAGACGTTATCAGAGGTGGCTTGGCAGTAAAAACGTGACATTCCATATTCCACGTTCTCCGGGAGTTAGTCTCGAACTTGACTACGCCGGAAAGACGCTGTGGTTGTCTGACCGACATAACCCTAAGCGGAAAACCAATGTAACCGTATTTGTAGCCGCGCTTGCCTACAGCGACTACTTTTACATCGAAGGTATGACCTGCTGCGATATTGCAAACTGGCTTCGCGTCAACAATAACGCCATTGCATATTTCGGCGGAATCACGCAGACCGTGACACCTGACAACTGCAAGGTTGCAGTAACAGAAAACAAGGATTGGATCGATCCGGCATTGAACCGGGAGTTCCATGCATGGGCAGAACACAACGGTACAGTGATCCAGCCGGCGAAAGTTCGCTCTCCTCGGTGGAAGCCGAACGTAGAAGGACACGTCCGAATCATTGATATGCACATCCTGATTGACATGGAAGACATGACGTTCTATTCGTTGGAGGAGCTGAATGCTGTTCTCTGGCAGAAGATGGAGCAGGAAAACCGGGAGAACTTCCAAGGGATGACCTATTCCAGAAAGGATATGTTCCTTTCAGAGGAGAAGGATGCACTCCTTCCGCTTCCCGAAACCGTGTACGAATACATGGACCGAAAGCAGGTTAAGGTCGGGCAGGATTTTTCGTTTGTCTATGACAAAGTCCACTACTCCATGCCGAGGAAATATCTTCGTAAGACGTTGGAAATCCGCGCGGGAGCTGACATAATCTACGTGTACAACGAGCACGGTGACCTGATTCGTACCCACGACAGAAGCTATACGCCGAAAAGCTGGGTTGTGATTCCCTCGGATATGCCGAAGGAATACGGCGATTATGGCTACTGGAACAAGCCGTACTTTCTTGCAAAAGCCGAAAGCATCGGACCGAACACAAAAATTCTGATTCAGAATGTCATAGAAAAGTTCGACTACCCGGTGCAGTCATTCCGAAGCTGTCACGGTATTCTGCGGTTTGCTGAAAAATACGGAAATACCGCACTGGAGGAATGCTGCCGTGAAGCCATTCTTTACGGAAAATGCAGCTATACTTATATTTCCAGTACGATCTCTATGTATGCGGAACCTGCTGCAACTCCGGTTGATAGGATGAAAGGAAGTCTCAAGCCCTTGAAGCCGTGTGACGAAGATGTGGCCGTCACGGGCATCTACAAAGATGATGACGAGAAATACTCGCTGCAGAGTCTTCTGAGCCGCCAGAAGGAAGGTGAGCAGGAATGAGTACGACAAATGCAGCTCCTGCCGATCTTACCGTTATGCTGGACGAGCTTGGACTTTCTGTATCTGCTCTGCGATGGCGTGAGCTTCTCGGAAGTCCGGAGTATTCCGATTTCACACCGGAACAGCTTCTGCGGGAGGTGATCGAGCCACAGTACATTGAGACGATGAATAACCGCTACAAGACGAACCTGCGGCTCAGCAGGCTGATTGACAAGAGCGCGATTGCTGAGAATCTTGTTACCAATGGTAAGCGGCGATACAACGATGATGTAGTGCGGCAGCTGCTTACTTTTCGTTTCGTGGAAGACCGGCTGAATGTCGGTGTATACGGTGTAACGGAGGCAGGAAAATCCTACTTCATGTCTGCATTCTGCAATGAAGCCTGCCGCAGAAATTACCGCTGTATGTACGTGGATTACTGCGACTTACTTGATGAGCTGTTGGTGTTGAGCCGTCGGGAAGATCTGGACAGATACAGAAAGCGGCTGAAGTATTATTCCCGAATCCAGCTGCTGTTCATTGACGATTTTGCAATCAGCCGGTATTCGGAGGATGGAATCAAGATTCTGTATCACCTGATTAAGACGAGAACGGATCTTGGAACCTCAACAATGTTCACCAGCCAGTATGCACCGTCCGAATGGGGACGGCATCTGAGCGATGAGGAAGGATGTTACGGCAAACTCGATGGTATTCGCAGGCGGTTGACGACCGGGTATACCGTGCATATTGAGAAGCTGTGACAACTGGCAGCGCACTAGTTCAGTGATGTATTTAACTAAACCACAACCCTGATGTTTGCGATCCCGCCGGCAGTTTACCACAGTCGCCGCTGAGGCGTCGCCTGCGCTTCGCGCCGCGCTTGCGGTGGAAAACTCCCGGCGGGGTTAGGGCTGTTTTCGAACAAATTTTGCGTTTTGAGGGTGGCCGCCCATTATGTCCCGACATGGCCGGGAATTACGTCCTTGCTGACCGGACGGGACGGCTATATGCA
>JAFTLK010000164.1 GCA_017455975.1 Clostridia bacterium
ACCGATTACAACGGATATAAAGGCTTTCATATCGGGTTTGTGTCGGACGGCAACGGCGGTTTTGTTTATCGCAGAGGAAACTGCTTTGAACTGGCATGGTGCGGACAAAATGTTCTGTTTTCACGGATGCTGATTGAGGATTATATCCGTTTCGGTCACAAGGATTCCCTTGATGATGCGCTGGAGATTCTCGATACGCGTATCTCACTGTGTACGGCAAAGTCGGGACTACTTACCTCCCATCTGCATCATTATGAAAACATCGATACAGCCACATCCGACACCTGCAACATGGGATACGGGGTATATGAACTGATCCGTACCTATCAGACTTTACAGAAAATCGGCATTGACAAGCCTGCATACCTTGCGACGGCAAAAGGCTTCTGCGATTTCTTCATCGAACATTACTCGGATGTTTACGGCTTTGGCAAGCAGTGGCGGCTTGACGGTACCTGCGTTGATGAGGGCGGCTCCATCGGCGGCTTTGTCATTCCGGCACTCGTCAAGCTGTATGAGGTGACGGGTGAGGACAAGTATCTTGACCTTGCCAAGCGCGCGATGCGCTTCTATATGACGCGCGATCTTGACAAATTCGTCTGTACCGCCGGTGCGCTTGATACCTGCTGTGTCGACAAGGAAACGTCGTTCCCGTTTGTCATCAGCGGTATTCTGCTGTATCAGACGACAGGGGATGCGCAGTATCTCGAGGATGCCAAGCGTGCGGCGTACTACTTCACATCGTGGATGTTCCATTATGATCCCGTTTACGGCGACGATTCCGAGGTTCACGAATATGATGTCACCATCAAGGGTCTGACCTCGGTTTCGGCACAGCACCATCATCTCGATATGTATGCAGGCATCATCGTGCCGTATCTGCGGACACTTGCCGACCTGACGGGAGATGAGAACTGGCGCATCCGTGCCGACATGATGTGGCGTGCTGTCACGCAGTACATCGGCGACGGCGAGCGTGTGATTCACGGCGTGGTCCGTCCCACAGGTTCCCAGAACGAAGCGCTGTTCCATTGCCGCTGGGGCTTTGGTCACGGCAGACGCGGTCAGCTCAACGATTGGCTTGTCGCATGGCCGTGTGCATTCCGTCTGTCGGTCTTGGCGGAAGAAGAATTTTAATAAACAATGAGGAGAACCGTGCAGCGCGGTTCTCCATTTTCATGTTCATGATTATGATTATGATTATGTAGGGACAGGCGTCCTCGACTGTCCCTGATTCGATACCGGAACAATAGGGACAGTCGGGACGCCTGTCCCTACAAAACATGAAAAATACACGATTTCGTCAATGATTCCCGTTCATATTTTCGATGATTTCCTCTGATGCTGCTTTGAGCTTCTGCTCCCACATCTCCCACCGCGCATCGGCTCGCATTTCCTGCTCAACCTTCGAATAATCGGGATTACACCACATCGGGAATGATTCCGCAAGCACACCGCAGAGGGTATTGTCCCCGATCAAACCAGTACCTAACAAATCAACGGGAACATGCTTGACGAGAGGTGCTGAATACCTCGCATTCGGTGTGCGAACCACGCGGTCATATGCGATTGCATGGTCAGCCGCACGGTCAAGTGATGCAAATGCTTCATCATGATATTCCGCATAATCCCATTGCAGTCGTGCAAGATAGAGGTACAGATAGGCAACTTCCTTGTGATAATACCCAAGATTTCCATCGTCACACAAAAAATCAAACAGTGCAATCAAACCTTTTACTTTGTGTACCGGCATATCGGTATCGTAGTGATGAATGTCATTGACAAGTGCGTACATTGTCAGTTCGACAAATTGATATGCCAGTTCCAGTAATGCTTCTCCGAGATACTGTGCCTGTTCTTTCCCGTCAACGGCATTGGTGCGTGCGATCTCACGGCAGTGTCCAATCGGCGGCAGACGGTCCGCAAGCGCAAGTGCCTTGTCATACTCGCCGAAGTTGCGGTACAGCATGACAAGAGAGCAAATTGACTTGTTTCGGATGTCGTCGTTTTGTGCCGTCTGAATCAGCGTTTCATACAATGCCGCCGCTTCCAGCCAGTATTCGTTTGTCTTGTGACGGTCAAAGCAATGCCGGATGTGTCCGTCCTCGCCGTAATACAGCCATTCCCGATGCCTTTGCCAACCGGTTTCTGCTAAAATTTTTGCCAGCCGATGCATCAGCCGTTCATTGCCGGGAAACTCCGCAAGTCCGGTGCGGAGCTGTGCAATGCAGTCGTCGTTTGTGACGTCGTCAGTGATGTTCTGCCGGTCAAGTTCATCGACCTGTGCTAAAATGGCATCGATTTTTGCTTCCCGCTCGCCCTGATAGCCAAACAGTTCATCAATGGAAATGCCGAATACATTGGCAATGGCGGGAATCAGTTCCATATCGGGATAACTGCCGCCGCCCTCCCAACGGCTGACTGCCTGCGCTGTCACGCCGAGCAGTACGGCAAGCTCCTCCTGCGTGCGTTCGTCGCGGCGGCGCAGTTCGCGGATTGTGGTTCCGAGATTCAGTTTCATGTTGATTGATCACTTCTCCTGCGTTTTGTATATTCGTAGGGACGATTCATGAATCGCCCGCTGCATATGCAGTTTCATCTGTACAGGAGCATATCCTTTCTTTTATTCACCAAGCGCTTTGTGTGATCGTATTATAGCAGAGAACCCCCGTAAAGTCAATGATCAATCATTTGTTTGAAAATCAACCGTTGTTTGTATTGAGACAGTGACAACATTTTTCGGGAATTTTTGCGAAAGTGCTTTTCATTTCTCTGAATCTATGATATAATAATCATATTGAGTTCACGGAAAGGACGATATCGAAATGAAAGAATTTTATACCATTGATGTTGCGGGTGTCAAGCGCGATCTGCCGCTGTGTGCGCTGACGGATGAGCTGTATATCGGCGCGTTTGTCATTTTCGGTGATGTGGAGCTGACGGTTGCCGCGGCAAAAGCGCTGCTTGAAAAAGCACCGGAATTTGATATCATGATTACGGCGGAATCCAAGGGTATCCCGCTGGTTTATGAAATGGCACGGCAGTGCGGCGCGCAGAATTACATTCTGGCAAGAAAAGCACCGAAGCTGTATATGAAGAACATCATCAAAACCGAGGTCAAGTCCATCACGACCGCACGTGTACAGACGTTGTACCTTGATCAGACCGACGTTGAACTGATGCGCGGCCGACGCGTTCTGATTGTTGACGACGTTGTTTCCACCGGTGAATCCCTGCACGCGCTGGAAGTTCTCGTTGAGCGATCCGGCGGTATCATCGCAGGCAAAATGGCAATTCTGGCGGAAGGCGACGCGATGAAGCGCGAGGATATTCTGTATGTGCAGAAGCTGCCGTTGTTTGATAAGAATGGGGAACCGATCGAGGGGTAAGAGAGTACCACGCTTTAAGAAAGCGCGAAAACCAAGCTTAGTCCACGCACTAAATATGTTCCTTTCTCTCCCGTGCGAGAGAAAGGAACCAAAGAGCGCACTTTCGTTCGTGCTGAATTGACACCGTACAAAAGCGATATTGTTACAGTTAGCAAGGTGTCAATAGGCACTCGCTCCTCTGGCGGAATTGTGATGCTATCCGCAAAGATGTGGATGTACGAACATCGGAGGCGGCATTGTGCGCCTTTGCACATGGCAAAGAGCATGAGAAAGGGTTAGCTTCTTCCTTTGAAAAAACGATAAGAGAAAACCGGGCTGTTGCATTTAGATCAATGTGTCAAAAACTCCCTCCGGCTCACCGCAGGTGAGCCACCTCCCTCAAACAGAGGGAGGCTTAATTTAGGCTCCCTCCCCGAGGGAGCTGTCAAAAAAAGACGTTCAG
>JAFTLK010000165.1 GCA_017455975.1 Clostridia bacterium
CCGCTGCGGACGCATTTATTACCGTCTGTCGCACGGCGGCGAACATTACGCGCTGCTCTTTTCCAATCAGATCGACTCCACCTTCTCCGATGGCTCGATCAGTGCGGCAAACGACACCGGCGGCGACTGGGATATCCTTTCCCTGCGCGTCGGACTGACCCGGGCACACGGTGCGGAGCCCGATGTCTGTCACACCGTCACCTTTGGCGGATGCGAAAAAAAGCATGTCTCCGCCGGGGACACAGAACCGTTTTTCTGTGATCCGATTCCGCTGTCTGCTGTCGGCGGGGAGTATCTCTGTTATGAAATTACCGTCTTTGGTGCATGTTATCCGTATCACGAGGAGATCACGCTGAACGTCGTCATCCGAGACGGCGATCACTGGATTCCGTCAAAGAAAATCCCGGCCCCGCTGATGATCGGCTCTGACCGCTGTGTCACCCGCCGCATCGGGTTCCTCGGCGACTCGATCACGCAGGGCTGCGGAACCGAATACGACAGCTACACGCACTGGGCAGCAAAGATTGCCGAAGGACTGCCGGATGACTGCAGCGTCTGGGACCTCGGCATCGGATATGCGCGTGCATATGACGCGGCGACCGACTGCGGCTGGCTTGCCCGCGTCAAGCAGTGCGATATTGTCAACGTCTGCATGGGCGTCAACGATCTTCTGCGCGGCAGAACCGGAGAGGAGGTTGTCGCTGATCTGACAACGATCGTCCGCGCACTCAAATCTGCCGGCTGCCGTGTGATCCTGTTCACCGTTCCGCCGTTTGACATGCAGGGGGATGCAAAGGACTACTGGTATTTTGTCAACGACAAGATCCGTCTGACCATTTCCAACGAAGCAGACGCGGTGTTTGATTTCGCGGCTGTCCTCGGACAGAATGCACCGAACGCGCATATGTCGGTATACGGCGGTCATCCCAACGCCGAGGGCTGTGCCGTCGCGGCAAAGGCTTATCTGGCGGTCGGTCTTCTGTAAAAAAATCCATATACCACGTCGGAATGTACAAACAGCCCGATTTGCAGCACCCCATGTTCCCTCCGACAGGAAGCTGCCTGATACTGTTTGTTATCATGATCGCCGCAGAACAGACATACCCAACGGGTATGAACGTCTGCGGCGCTTTTTCATGGTTTATCTAACAATAATTATGGAATTTTCGCGTAAAACAATTGCTATTTTCAAACAGTTATGGTATAATTAGACGAATCGAAACATTGGAGGTGTTCCTTTGAAGAACTGGAAGCGACTTTTGGCAGCACTGCTGAGCGTCCTGCTCCTGACAGCCTGCAGCGGGAATGGACCGGAATCGGAAACCGAAACCGAGGAACCGTCAGCACCCGCATTTGTCAGCATTACAAGCGCAGGTGTCACCGATTATTATGTTATCCGCAGTGACACGACAAACAGCAGAGCCGAAATCAATGCGGCGGTGAAGGTCAGAACAGAAATCAATGAAGCAACCGGCGCTGAGATCGGCATTTCCACCGACTGGGAGAAAAATCCGGTTTACGACCATGAAATCATCGTCGGCAATACCCTGCGCGGCGGTCTTGACATCGACATCACAGCACTTGGTGAGACCGGTTATATCATCAAGGAAGTGGACGGCGATATTTACATCTGCGGCGGTGCGGCAACCGGTATCCAGATGGGTGTGGATCATTTCCTGCAGGAATTTGTCAGAGACGGACAGGATGTCACCGTGCCTACCGGCTATGAACACATCGTGTATCATGAGTTTGATATCCCTGCGCTTTATGTCGACATGCATCGGGTCGACAAGAGCTGGAAAATCGTTATTTCCGAAAATGCATATCCCAAAGAGAAGCAGGCGGCAGAAACGCTGCAGGAAACGATTGCCCGCAAATGCGGCTTCCTGCTCGATATCATCACCGGTGACGAGAGCGTCCCGAACGCATTTATTCTTTCCTCTGTAAAGCCCGAGGCAAGTGGTGTTCACACCATGCATGTAGACGGCACCAGCTTCATTTTACGCAGCTCGGCCAGTACCGGAATCGCCGGCTGTACAGAGCGTTTCATCGATCTGTACCTTTCGTGGGGTGCCCGCGGCAAATTCAATTTCCCGGGCGACTATGAATATCTGGATCTGGGCGATCTTATGATCGTTACATATCCGGACACGCACTGACCGTCTGCGGCAGAAAAATAAGTTGGGAGAATCAATATGCGTAAGTTATCATTATTTCTGGCGATCATTATGGTCGTTACCGCCCTTGCCGCATGCAGCGGTGATACGGCAGCCGCAGCGAATGTTCCTGCAAAGGATCTGCTCACGGCGGCCATGGAGTGCTACACAGGGGATGTTACCAAAGATCCCGGTATCTATTATTCCGATGCCGGAGAGGACAGCGAGCACGCCCTCGACTACGGTACGATGGGTTTTCTGTTCTACGGCGAATACGACTATGAGATTACGCTGCTTGAGCATGTTGAAGAATATGCGCTGGCGATGCCCACAGGTCTTTATGCCTTTGAGATCGATATTATGAAAGCTAAAACAGCGGACGATGTCGGTCGTGTCAAGGAGCTGCTGCAATCCCGTTATGATGTGCGGGAGAGCATGCGCGATGACCTGATCGCTTATGAAGAAGATCAGGTAAATGTGCTCGATTCCAGTGAAATTCTGGTCATGGGACAGTATGTGATCCTCATGGCGACCGGCGACAATGCACCGGCAAAGGATGCAGTCAAAGCACTGCTCGGTGCCGCCGCAGAATCGGATACGCCGGGCGAAACGACCTCCGCTCCGACAGCGGAACCGATCGATGATGAGATCGTACATATCTCCTCCAGCGTGAATGCAGCCCTTGCTGAAGGCATCAAAAATGTCGTCGGTACCACCGATCCCACCCTTGAAAAGAGTGCGCTTCCAACCATGACCGTCAGTACGCACGGCGGTGACGATCTTGTCATTTTCGGCGGCAAGTGTACCGTCGGGGCAAAGATCCATGTCCGCGGACATCTGCACGAAGATCAGGTCTTCGGCACCGATGACGACAACTGGTTCGTCGAGGTACAGATTCCCTCCGGTGTCAGCACGCTGACCATTACCCAGGAGGAGCCCGGAAAAGCAGAATCCGATCCCATCATCGTCACCACGCAGCCCAATTATGCGCTCGATTTCGAGAAGTACGGTGTATACCGCTCGGCACTCGGCGACAACATGCAGGGACACTACTACGGACAGTTTGACGACTGGATGGGAACCAATATCCTGACCGACAAGCAGGTGGAGGGTCTGACCTCCCGTCTGACGGAACGTGTGGATTTTCTCGCCGAAAACGGCTGCGAGCTGATCTATCTCATCGTTCCCAACCCGATTGCCATCTACCCCGAAACAGCACCGATCCGATACCCGAAGTCCACAGCGGACACCTCCAGAACCGAGCAGTTCTATGCTGCCGCAAGGGAAGCCGGCGCAACGGTCATCGAGCTTGAAGATCTGCTCTGGGAACACAGAGAGGACGAATTCAAGATCTACAACAAGCTCGACTCTCACTGGACGCCGTACGGTACTTATCTTGCATACGACGCGCTGATGGATTACATTGCACCCGATTGGCCGGAGCTTGACCCGGTCGTTCCCGGTGAAGACGTGGAATTCTACAATGAAGTGGTCAACGGCGGCGATATTGTCACAGCGTATGATCTCGATTCCCATCTCATTCAGGAAAACGCAACCTTCGTTCGTTGGCTGGTCGAGGCGGTCGACAGCCCATATACCTTCTATGAAGGAACCAACCGTCCCTACTATCCGCCCGTCAATGAACAGAAAACGGTCAAAAATCACCTTTCACAAGGCCGTGATCTGCCCACTGCCATGATCATGCGCGACAGCTTTGCAACCAACATGTACCAGTTCTTTAACCAGACCTTCGGTGAAGTTTACTGGCAGGGACAGTCGGACTATATGTTTGACAAAAAGCTGATCGCCCGGTGCAAGCCCGACTATTTCATCGTGCTCATCACCGAGCGAAACATTGAAAGTATTTCTTGATCTGTTTCGGTCATTCATAACCGAGCTGTGAAAACAACGCCGATGTGATCCCGAAAATCTGTGAAATCGCAATGCTTGTTCCATCCCACAGCTTGACAACTCTCTCATATTCGTCAATTTCTTTGACTTGTCCGGTGGTGCTGACATAGGCACCGCCGGATTTCTTTTTGTCGGGCACAAAATAAGTGAATGTCACATCGTACAGGTCACCGATGTGCTCGGCGATGATCTGCAGCTTGCCGTCAAGTATCGCTTTTGCGTTTTCGTCAAGGACGATTCTGTCATCGGTCAGACGCGCGGTTTCGTCCACAGCCGCTCCATATCCGGTCAGAGCTGCAAACGGAGAGAACTGCGCGGCGCGGGCTGGGGCCGGCATACGCGGCCGGGTACGGGAGGTATGATGCGGCAGGTTGATGATATCCGCGTATTTGTTTTCGGGTTTTGTCATGTTGGGGCTCCTGTCTGACTGCATTTATTTTTCCTGTACCTCTTTCCCGCTCAGATGCTCAATGTCGATCACAAACATCTGCACCGCCATGCCGGACTGTGCGATTTCTTCATTGACCGCGTCCTCACCGGGATAATATTTCATTGCAAACCGTTTTACAAGCTGCATCGCATCTTCACTGTTTTCAACCAAACGGCATCGTCCAAAAACAACCGCACTCTGCAGGTACGGCGCCCAGGCTTCGTCCTTTACCGTTTCATGACCGACGACAGTGAAGCATACCCTGTCGTTCTTTTTGATGGAATCCACTTTATGACCGGCTTTTGCTCCGTGAAAGATGATTCGGTCGTTTTCTTCGTCATACCAGTAGTTGATCGGTACGGCATAGGGATAACCATCATCGCCGTTGACCGCCAAAACGCCCCGCCGACAGGTCCGAAGCAGTTCTTTTGCATCTTCTGTGCTGATTTCATTTTTCTTTTTCCGGATGGGTCTGAACATATCTGATACCTCCACATGTGTTCTTTCGTGATTCATGCCTTATGCCCGCCAATCTGCGCATTGCGGTCGCGCGCGGTGGCGTCTTCCTCTAAATTCATCCCTTTGAGAATGATGTTTTTGCCGTAGCGTTTTTTCAGTTCGAGCACTGCCTTTTGCATGTGGCGTTCCTTTTCCAGCGCCGCCTTTTCTTCTGCCTGCCTGCGTTCCAGCTCCTCGTAATCGGTGAAAAGGTCAAGCTGTTCACCGACGGTTCCAATGGGCGCGGTGTCATTTTCATCGACGACCTTGCAGGCGGTCAGATTGATGCGCCGAATAAGAAGCTCCGGATCGACGATGCGGTCGTAAAGCGCCATTACCGCCTCTGTGATCAGACGGGTAGACGAGGTCTGGCGGGCAAGATTGGTTGATCCGTGGGCTTGTTTGGGCGTTTTCCTGCCGTAGCGATCCATGACAACCTCGCCCCGATAATTGCTTTTGCCCTGCAGATTTTCAATATCATAACCGATCGTCAGCACCATCTGATCGGTGACAAGGTGCTTGTCCACCAGATCGAGCACCAGAAGATCGGTCATCTCACGCACGACGAGCTTTGCTTTTTCAAAAGTGTACGGTGTCTGCAATACCTGTCCGGAACCGATGCTGTTCGATTCCGGCTTGTATGCCTTGATGTCCGCAATCGTACAGGGCTCCCATCCCCATGCGTGATCGATCAGAAGCTCCGCATTGACGCCGAACAGCTTGTATAAGAGGTCTTCGCTGTAGAAATCCCCCGATTTGCCGAGCGAGCATCTTGCAATATCTCCCATTGTATAAATCCGATGCTGCTCCAATTTGCTTGCATACCCGCCGCCCACGCGCCAGAAATCGGTCAGCGGTCGGTGGTTCCACAGCTTTTGTCTGTAGGACATTTCGTCAAGAGCCGCGATGCGTAAGCCGTTTTCGTCGGGTTGGGCGTGCTTGGCTTCAATATCCATCGCAATTTTTGCAAGATAAAGATTGGTTCCGATGCCGGCTGCAGCGGTAATTCCTGTGGTCTTCATGACATCTGCAATCAGCATGGACACAAATTCGCGTGCTGTTTTGCCGCTCGGTCTGAAATACGCCGTCAGATCGATGAACACCTCATCGATGGAATAGACATGGATGTCCTCGGGTGCGATGTATTTGAGGTACACCTGATAAATCTGCGTGCTGACCTCGATATAATGCGCCATCCGCGGCGGTGCGGCGATATAGTCAACCGCCAATGTTGGATTTGCTTTCAGCTCGATGTCATTCGATGAGGCGCCTGTCAGTTTTTGTCCGGGTGCTTTTCGCCTGCGGTCCGCATTGACGGTCTTCAGCCGTTCAATCACTTCAAACAGCCGCGCACGTCCGGAGATGCCGTGCGCCTTGAGCGGCGGCGTGACAGCGAGACAAATGGTCTTCTCCGTGCGCCGCAGATCGGCAACGACCAGATTGGTCGTCATCGGGTCAAGTCCGCGGTCGACACATTCAACGGAGGCGTAAAAAGATTTTAAGTCAATACAGGCATATTGTTTTTGTTCCATGGGATACCTCCGTTTTTCCGATATATCATATGATATCACATTTCGCGGTTTGATTCAATAGTTGATTTGAAAATTTTCGCCGGAAAATCACGTTCATGACAAAAAGACAGACAGCGAAATCTGCCGCATATGACGGAACATCCAAAGAGTTGGTTGACAAGATCACAGAAAAGCGATATAATATGTTTGAAACAGATGATGTATGTATTTTTCTGCTCCGATATATCACAGAAGAAACATAAAATACCGTTTATGAGAACTCCTATGAGGTACATATGGCAATCAAAATCATTGAAACCTTCCGCTGTGAAGATCCCTATGTCTTTATTCCTGCGTGCTGTTATGCGGGCAATCAGTTCCGTATGCTGAAATATGCGTATCCGCCCATGTTCCGAAAAGAGGTTGCGGCAATCGATATGCCCACCACAATTACGGATGTCCCCAGACTGGAACCCGACGGAAGCGGGAAAATCGAGGTTACCACCGGCGATGCGGCAACCCCCTGTGTCGGTGTTTTTTCCCCCACCGAAAAACGGGGGATTCTTGTGTTTACCGTACAGCAGATCGATGACCGCAACATCGGATTGGCTTACGAAAACGGCGTGATCCGTTTGACCTGGCCGGCAAAGCGCGAGAAGATCTACCGCATGTGCGATATGGCAGCCAACCCCGAGTCTTGGACCGACGAGCCTGCAGAAATCCCCTGCAAGGTTCTGGACTTCTCCTGTGAAAATCTGGCGCAATTCTATCGGGTATTCTTTGAAAACCGCAAAATCATGGGGCTTGACAGCACACGCGCGGAGGTACTGCCCCCCGAGCGTCAGTTTGCTATCCAGCGGGAAAAATTCAACACGATGAACTGGAATCCAGGGCTTGGTATTTACATGGTCGGCACCGATGGAACCCGTTATCAGGTATGGCAGCCCGGCTGGGTCGGCGGTGCGATCAGCGGTTATCCTCTGATGAAGCTGGGAGGTGCTGTGGAAACCGAGCGGCAGATGCAGACACTGCGATTTTTGTTCTCCACCCAGACGGAAAGCGGACTGTTCCACGGAATTGTGGACGGTGAGGGGCAGATCATCGGCGACGGTGCGATTGTCGAGGGCGGCGAAAACTGGCATCTGATCCGCAAATCCGCAGATGTGCTTTATATTCTGTTCAAGCATTTCCGCCTGATGCGGGAGCGCGGTATGGAAATTCCCGCCGAATTCACGGCAGGAACGCGGCGGCTGGCAGACCGGTTTGTCACGCTGTTTGAAACCTACGGTCAGTTTGGGCAGTTTATCGACGTGTACACCGGCGAAATCTGTGTCGGAGGCTCCACGAGTGCCGGCATTGCGCCTGCAGGGCTAGCAGAAGCATGGCGGTTCTTCGGAGATGAAAAGTATCTGCGGGCGGCAAAGAACGCGGCGGACTACTTTTACCGTAACTGGCTCAGCCACGGATATACCACCGGCGGTCCCGGTGAAATGCTGCAGTGCGTGGACAGCGAAAGCGCATTCGGGCTTTTGGAAAGCTATGTTGTGCTGTATGAGATCACAGGCGAGACAAAATGGCTGGAATATGCAAAAGAAAATGCACATTACTGCTCCAGCTGGGTTGTCAGCTACAACTACAAATTCCCCGAATCCAGCGAATTTGCAAGACTGGGAATAAAAACCACCGGCAGTGTATTTGCCAATCTGCAGAACAAGCACTCCGCCCCCGGTATCTGTACCCTCTCCGGTGACAGCCTGTTCAAGCTTTGGCGCTGGACGGAAGATTCGCTGTATCTGGAGCTGCTGCGCGATATCGCCTGTACCATCGGCCAATATATGTCAACGGAAGAAAGGCCGATCTACGACTGGGGTCTCCCTCACACAGCACGGAATTCTGATGATCCTGCGTTGTGGGAAGCGCATCGGCTGCCGAGCGGCTTTATCAATGAACGGATCAACATGTCCGATTGGGAAGGTGACGGCTGCATCGGCGGTGTGTTCAACGGCAGCTGTTGGTCAGAAACCGCAAATCTGCTGGCTCTGGCAGAGGTGATGCCGCTGCTTGCGGATGTGCTTTGATGACAGACAACGAAGCTGAGGCATTCAAAAAATACGCAGGGATACTGCAGAATCCGGCAGAAATCCCTTCATCATTGAACAGGAGAAATCAAACATGAACATAAAAGGATTTACCGTAAATTTTCTTGGAGACAGCATTACCTACGGTGTCGGTGTATCCGACATTCCGAACTGTCGCTACGATAACCGCATAGCGCATATGCTTGGTGCTGCAAAGATCAACAATTACAGCATCAACGGAAGCCGTCTGGCGCATCAGACCTATCCCAGTGCAAAACCGTGGTATGACCTTTGCTTCTGTGGCCGCGCATACGATATGGACACAAGCGCCGATATGGTCATTGTATACGGCGGTGTCAACGACTATATCCACGGGGATGCGCCGTTCGGTGCACCGGGTGATACGACACCTGCGACCTATTGCGGCGGCGTATATTATTTGATGCAGTATCTTCGTGAAACCTACGGGGATAAGCCGATCATTTTCATTACGCCTGCACGGTGCTTTCTCCGTCATGAGGTAGACGATCTGTTCCCTTCTGTCCATGCGGCAAAGCGTGTGCCCGGAAAACCGCTTATGGCATATGCTGAGGCGATTCTGGAAACCGCCGGACAGTTTGATATCCACGTGCTTGATCTCTACAACGATCTGGGTGTAGACCCGCACATTCCCGAACAGTTTGAAAAATACACGACAGACGGTCTGCATTTCAACGATGCAGGTCATGCACTGATTGCAGAAAAGCTGCGTGTGCTGATCGAGGCGATCTGATTGCAGACAGCCAGATGGATACCGTATATCATTCTTTTGCATACAACAGAACGAAAGAGCCCGGACAACGGCTGATACAGCCGTCTCCGAGCTTTTTTTGTTTTTCAGATATGGTTTGTGGAAGGTCTAAATCGGCAAAATAGTCTGCCATCAGCAATCAGACCGCAAACTCCGACCGATCAATGACATTCTGCTGCAGATCCTTGGAAATATTGCAGAAATAGTCGCTGTAGCCGCCGACACGGACGATCAGATTTTTGTACTGCTCGGGGTTCTTCTGTGCCGCAAGCAGTGTTGCACGGTCAAGCACGTTGATCGACAGCTGCTGTCCGCCGTTGGCAAAGTAGGTCTTTGCCATCATGATAAAGGTCTCGATACCTTTGTCCGTCGCAAACAGCTTTTTGTCAAACTTCATCTGCGTGACAAAGCCGGAGCAGGCCTCGGTCTGGTTGTAGCACATCATCGATTTGAGTGCCGCGGTCGGACCCTTGACGTCACATCCGGGTACTGCCGCAACGCTGTCGGCAAAGGTTGCGTCACCCGAATGGCGTCCGTTGGGAAGGGCTCCCGTCGCGCGTCCGTTGTTTGCCGCACGGCTGAAGGGACTGCATCCGCCGGTGAAGATGCCGCCGCGGAAGGTATTCTTTGTTTTGAGATATGCAAAGAAATGATCGACGATGGCGGCGCAAAGATTGTCCACATCAGGAATGTCGTTGCCGAATTTCGGTGCGTTCTTGCAGTCGCGCCAGAGCTGTTCATGACCCTCGAAGTTGTCCTCAAGAGCAACGATCATTTCGTCCATCGTATACTTCTTCTGCTCAAACACGAGCGTCTTGACGGCATACAGCGCGTCTGCGGTATCGGCAATGCCCTCGGCAAGCACCTGTCCGTGACCGTAGAACGGACCGCCCCACTTGTAGTCGCGTCCCTTTTCAAGGCATCCCTGAATGATGCAGGAACGAAGTGGATTCGGGTTGAAGCGTGCGAAGGTTTCCTGTGCCGCGTTGGACATGCGGATGCAGGCATCGGTGACATGCTCCATCTGCTGATAGAACAGGGAGAGGAATTCATCAAAGGACTTGCAGTCGCGCGGATCGCCGTACTGGTTGGAGATCAGCTCGATACCGCCCGACGCAAAGTCGTAGCCGTTGTGCATCGTGAATTCGAGTACCTTGCCGAAGTTGACCTCGCCGTCTTCCAGACCCATGTGGGACTTGCCCATGATATCAATCTGGTTACAGCCGTTCATACAGTAGTCGTGACTGTCCTCGGGCGTGATGCCGATGGACTCAAGTGCCGTGCAGACAACCTCATCGTTGTAAATCGCAGGAAGACCGATGCCCGTCGCAATACATTCCGCCGCCGCACGCCAAAGTGCTTCGGGGGTGTTTCTGTGGACACGCATCGTCAGGTTCGGTGTCTGGTATCCCATTTTGGTGACGAGCTCCAGTACGAGATAGGAAAGCG
>JAFTLK010000166.1 GCA_017455975.1 Clostridia bacterium
CCTTTGTTCGTTTCATTCGGAATATGGGCTCACCCATATTTCCATTCATCTATTATTATAGCAGATAATTGTGCGTTTGAAAAGGGTTTTTGCAGATTTTCTTTGAAAAATCACTGTGATTTTCGATAGAAAAAACCGATCGGTTTTGCCACTGGTGCTAAAGGACAGTTTTCAGGAATACGGTATATCTCAAAAGAGGTATTCCGTATTCTTGCTTTTTGTTATTATTTATGATATAATAAACTCAACGCAAAGTTGAATCGAACTCGTTTTTAAGTCGCTTCTTTTTATGCAAATAGTATGCGATAATATAAGCACAAATCAAATACCCAACAAGGAGGTTCGATTTTGAAAGAAACAATGGGGCAGATCATACGCCGATTACGTAAAGAAAAAAATCTTACACAAGAAGAGCTTGCTGAGCAGCTTGGTGTTACTTTTCAAGCTGTTTCAAAATGGGAAAATGATACCGGAATGCCCGATATTTCGCAAGTTGTTCCGATAGCGCATGTGTTTGGCGTGAGTACAGACGTGTTGTTCGGAACATTTGGGACAAATGATACGGAAGAAGTATGGAAAATAGTCAATAACGCTCAAGCTCTTCTTTCGCGTCCACTTACCTCTGAAAGTCTTTTCCAAAAGTATCTTGCTATAAAGGAAGGATTAAAGCTATATCCCAACAATACAATTCTTCTTATGCACTGTTTGGAAACGGGTATTGCACTCTCCTATCCCGAAAACGATAAGCTTTATGATTCTGAACGCGCAGAGGATATCTACAAAGAATGTGTAAGATATGCCAATCTTGTTATCTCATATTCAAAGAACATTTCAGATGTTTTACGCGCTCATATGATAATGGTTATTTTGCACTCGGCGTATGGAAATTTTGAGAAAGCATGGTTTCATGCGGAACAATTTCCGTATCGTGCCGACTTTAATAATCATGTTATGTACGCATACTATGCGCATTGGAAAAAGGATTACAAGCGTGAAGCCCAAAGCTGCCAATATGGATTTGTGCACTATCTTGAGGGGATGCTGAATATAAACGTAAAGCTTGCAAAAAGCTATATGTTGCAAGAAAAATATAAAGATGCAGCAAGTGTCTTGGAAACCTCTCTTGAATTGATACAGTGTATTTTTAAAGATAATGAGGTTTTGCCGCCCATTCATCATCATGAGCATGGCGATCTATACGCACTTCTTGCAGAGATATATCTAAAAGACGGAGATCCTGATAAAGCTCTATCATATCTTGAAAAAATGATGAATTACGATTTAAACGATTATGCGACAATAGATAGTAATACTAAGACAAAAACTCCGCTTTTGAATTCGATTCCTCACGGATTGTACCATAAGAGGATTGATAGACATCAGAATTTAGCAAACAAGCTTACAGATCAACGCTTTGAAATATTAAAAGAAAACGAACGATATCAAAAATTGATTGATCTTATTAAAAAATGATAGTAGCCTCCGACAGTGATTATTCCTTGTCGGAGGCTTGTTGCATTATTTGAATTGCACCACTACAATAGTGGTGAGTAAGTGCGCTTTTCCTGATAGTTTTTAGTGATATGATTGTTGCTTCGCAACAACGTGATATTTTTGCTATCGCAAAAGTGATATTTCAAGGCGCTGCCTTGAAGTGATATTCTATTCGCCTCCCAAACTTGCGAAACAAATATCACTCGCCGCAGGCGAATAGAGTTGGCGTTGTGTCCTTAAGAACACAACGCCTTCCCGACCGGCTTTTGGTATTGTTATTTCAAATCCACGACCGTCACACCGTAGTCGCCCTCTCCGTACGCACCGGCACGGAAAGACTTGACGCGGCTGTCCTTTTTGAGCTTATCCCAGATTGCCTTGCGGAGCGCACCGGTACCCTTGCCGTGAATCAGCGTCACAGACTTGATGCCGGCAAGTGCAGCATCGTCAAGGTACTTGTCGGTCTTCATCCACGCATCATCGGTATATTCCCCGCGCAGATCAAGCTCCGGACGGAACTCACGCACGACAGCAGCACGGACGGACTTCTGTGATGCCATCTTCGGCTTCTTGGGATTGTCACCCACCTTAATCTGCTTGCCGTCAACAAGCATCAGCTCGTTTTCCCGGACCTTGGTCTTGATGACACCTGCCTGCACGGCAACCATACCGTCCTTATCCGCAAGTGCTGTTACCTTACCCTGCATATCAAGGTTGACGAGGATGACCTGATCGCCGACCTTGAGCGGACGCGGCAGCTTGTAGCCTTCCGTATCGCGCTTGATGATCGGGTCGATGAACGCATCGGATTCCTTCAGATTGACGCGGATCGCACGGCGCGCTTCGTCCAGCTCTCTCGCCAGATTTTCGCTGTCCTTTTTGCGCTTCAGCTCCTCAATCTGCTCAAAGATATATTCGGAGGATGCCTTCGCCGAAGCAATCATATTCGCCGCCTGTGCACGCGCTTTTTCCAGTTCTTTTTCGGCAGTCTCACGCATATGTGCAATTTCCGCATCGGCTTTCGCACGCTGTTCCTCGTATTCGCGGCGCAGACGTGCGGTTTCGTCGGCGTTCTTTTCCATCTCCATGCGGTTGACTTCCAGCTGCTCAATGACCGTCTCAAAGCGTTTGTTCTCCGAGGAGACAAGGGCGTTCGCACGTTCGATGATCGCGTGCGGCAATCCGAGCTTTTCGGAAATGGCAAACGCATTGGATTTACCGGGCGTGCCGATGATTAAGCGGTAAGTCGGACGGAGTGTGCCGACATCAAATTCACACGACGCATTGCAGACACCGGGTGTGTCGAGCGCAAAGGCTTTCAGCTCGGCATAGTGCGTTGTTGCGGCACATCTTGCGCCAATTTCCCGGACGTGCTCCAGAACAGAAACCGCCAGCGCCGCACCCTCGACCGGGTCGGTACCGGCACCAAGCTCGTCGAACAGCACCAGCGACTCGGGCGTGATGTCATCGAGAATGGAAACAATGTTGGTCATATGCGCCGAGAACGTTGACAGCGACTGCTCAATGGACTGCTCGTCGCCGATGTCGGCAAAAATCTTGTCAAAAATGCAGACCGTCGACTCACCGGAGGTCGGAATGTGCAGTCCCGACTGTGCCATCAGCGCAAACAGACCGAGGGTCTTGAGCGATACCGTCTTACCGCCGGTATTGGGACCGGTGATGACCAGTGTATCAAAATCGCCGCCCAGACGGATGTCGATGGGAACGACCTTTTTGGGATCGAGCAGGGGATGCCGCGCACGCTTCAGATCGACGATGCCGTCCTCATTGAGCTGCGGCTCGGAGGCATTCATACGGTAGGAAAGCTCCGCCTTTGCAAAGATAAAGGCAAGCTCTGTGATGTTGTGATAGTCAAGCGATAGTGCCGATGCGCAGTCCGCAACCGCCTGCGACAGCACCGACAGAATGCGTTCGATTTCTTTCTTTTCCTGGTTTTCAAGGAAACGCAGTTCGTTGTTTGCCTCGACCACCGACAACGGTTCGATGAACAGCGTCGCGCCCGATGCGGAGGAGTCGTGGATCAGACCCTTAACCTCGTTTCGGTATTCTGCCTTGACGGGAACGACATAGCGTCCGTTTCTCTGCGTGACAATGTTTTCCTGCAGATACTTGGAGAAGGTCTGCCCGGAGGTATACTTCTGCAGATTTTCCTTGATGCGGCTGTTGGCGGCACGGATCTTGCGGCGGATTTCGGCAAGCTCGGGGCTGGCTTCG
>JAFTLK010000167.1 GCA_017455975.1 Clostridia bacterium
AAAAAAGGAATTGTCGAGATTCCTGAAAGACAATTTCTCGTCTCTCATTAATTCGTACAATCTTTCGTCTGTTGTTCAATTTTCAAGGATCATCTTTGGTTTTGCTGTCGTTTTTCGCTGACAGCTTATATATTATATCACAAGCTCTTCACTTTGTCAACAGGTTTTTGAAAATTTCTTAAAGATTTTTTCATTTCCCTGACATCGCCGGGACACTTTTCTGCATCCATCGCTCGCGACCTGTTTATTATACCACTACTTCCACATTCTGTCAAGGGGGTTTTGCAACTTTTTTGTTTTATTTTGGACAAAATCTTTGCTTTTCAAAAATTTTGCATGATATCATAAAAACAGGAAGGCACACTGTGTACCTTCCCGTCTCATACAAGTCATTATCTCAATCACGTTTCCTGACCTGCAACGATTGCTTCGATCGACTTCCTGATCTTTACATCAATAGCCTTTTCATTTTTTGCATACGCTGACTGGAAATTGTAATTCTTTGCCGATGCAAGATCCAATGTCAGCTGATACACATTGCCCCAGTTGTACATTGCGCCGATATCATATACCCTGTCAGCAAAAATCAGATCGAGCATCTCTGCCGATTCCTCATCGCGTGAAAGCTTGGTCTTCAGCGTTACATCATAATACGCCGGTGTCAGCGTATACATGGATTCTGCCGATAGTGCCTCAACGATAATACCGGTTCTTTCCAGATCCGATGCGGATTTCAGTACTGCAATGGAGGATGAGCACCACATCTGCACAGGGCTGATATACGATTCCATCGTCTCCTCAAACTTCGGCATCGGCAAAATTCCAAAGTCGGCATCCATCGAACGGAACATTGTAACCCGGTTCAGACCAGTGACATTGAACAGCACGCGGCCATCTGCAAATGCAGGATCCATGCACTCCGTCCATGGGTCGGTGCCGCCATATTTCGCCGTATAATCCTGATAGTTCATACAGACCGACTGATCCGTCAGCAGATCCATCGCACGCGTAAAAACAGAAATAAAACGATCGGAGCCGAGCGTGACATAAGGAAGATCATCCTTGTCCTTATCGACGATCTTTTCTCCCGCTGCCTGACAGAATGCCATAACATTATACGGTTCATTCTGCACACCCCAGCGATCAAATTCATCCAGTATACCGTCACCGTTGATGTCACCGGACACATCCTCCGACAGTTGATATAACCGATCAAGTGTCCATTTGCCGCTCTTGACAAGATCATAGAGATTTTCGACATCAAACTCCTCAGCCATTTCTTTATTGAAAAGAACAACCCAGGTTGCATCATTGTCCATAATCGAAATTTCACCGACAGTGGCATACAACGCACCGCCGATCGAAAGGCTTTCATTTGCATTCCGATCATACCACGGCGCCTGCAGATCCATATAAGGAACATCGTGCAGATCCGTCAGCATCTGATTTTCTGCGAGCACATTGATAACACTGTTCGGATGGAGCATAAGAAGATCATATGCATCCTCACCTGCCCCAACTGCGCGGTTGATATTTGCAACCCAGTTGTTTTCTCTGATTTCTTCCATTTTGAAGTTGTAGCGCTCACAGATCACACTGTTGCGGCGGAAAACCGCATCATTGATCGGATCACCGTTTTCTTCTTCCGCAATGATATCCTTTGCCACCCAGTGCGGATGATCGTCACCTTTGGAATAGACACGGAATGCGTAACCGCCGAAGTCGCTGTCCGGCAGATCCGGTTCCAATCTCGTTGCTGCTGCAGTTTCCGTTACCATCGTACCGTCCCCGGTCGTCTGCACCGCATCATGACTGCCAACTTCGACGCCTGCATCTTCTCCCGATGCACAGGACGCCAGAAGCATCGAAGCGCAGCAGAGCAGCATCCATGTTTTACATTTCTTGTTCATTCAGAATCCCCCTTGTATAAATTGGTCCCCCTGCGATCCGCAGCCATAACCTGTATTTATCGGAAGTATAACATATTTTTCAGTGATTTTCTTGTATCATCCTGTAAAACTCTTGCACAATTCGGTTTTTTGATGTATAATAAATCTAAAAACAAAGGAGGAGTTTCCATGCAAGGCAGCATCCGCATTTGCTTCTTCAATGAAATGCAGCACGAACCCGGCACAAAGGTATCGAGCCACCGGCACGGCTGTTATGAGCTGATTTATTACCACAGCGGTGAGGGCTTCACAAGCATCGGAGACAAGCTCCATCCATACCGCTCCGGTTCTTTTTCTATTGTCCCGCCTATGACATGGCATACAGAACAGCACACAAATCACTGCCGTCTTTCCTTTATCGGCTTTATCTGCGGAGATGACATCTCGCGTATCTGCGGCATCCATACAGATCCCGACGGTCATCCGATCGCCGCGCTCATGCAGTATTTCTTTGATGAGCTGCACAGCAAAGCATACGGGTATGAGGCCCTGCTCACCGACACGGTACGCAAAATGCTCATCACCGTATTCCGGAGCACACCCGTTATCACCGGCAGCGGTACCGACCGGATGCTGTACGCCGTCAACTATATCAACGAATATTTCAACACACACATCGACATGAGACATCTGGCATCCATGTGCGGCTACGGTTACGATTATTTCCATCATTTATTCCGCGACCGTACCGGTATGTCACCGAGCGAATATCTCCGGCGCAGACGTCTGCTTTCGGCTGCGCGGCTCCTGTGCGACGGTGTCAGCTGCACCGATGCCGCTTACCGCTGCGGATTTTCCAACAGCTCGCAGTTTTCCCGCATGTTCCGTGCGCAGTATGGCTTTCCGCCCTCGGAGATCCATCGCCGCGGCTTCGATATCACAGCCGACGAATACCTCGCGGATGCGTCTGATCCCCTCCCGCACACCCGTTAAAATATTATCATTCAATCGTTAAAACATTGTCATTCACAATTGCCCGAAATCCCTTGCAAAATGCGCGATTTTATGGTATGATTATATATAAAGCAACATTACAACTCTTTGATACGAGGTGAATCATTTTGGCTCTTACTTTCCGTGGAGGCATGCACGTCGACGATCACAAAAACACACGTCGCTGCAAGATTGAAACGCTTCCGCCGCCCGCACTCGTCTCTCTCCCGATGTCACAGCACATCGGTGCACACTGTGTACCGTGCGTCAAGGTCGGTGATACCGTTCTGAAGGGACAGGTCATCGGTCAGGTCGAATCGGGACTCGGCTGTCCCGTCCACGCAAGTGTCTCAGGCCGCGTCAAGGCCATCAAGGAAATCAATGCGGCAAACGGTATGAAAATCGTCAATGTCATCATTGAAAACGATGGCTGCAATACCATCGATCCTTCCATCCAGCCGTATCCGAAACGGATTCAGGACATCACAACCGAGGAGATAATCGAGATTGTCCGCCGCGCCGGCATTTCCGGCATGGGCGGTGCGACCTTCCCCACATACGCAAAAATCCAATCCGCGCTCGGCAAGGTACAGCATCTGATCGTCAACTGTGCGGAATGCGAACCGTACATCACCGCCAACCACAGACTGCTTCTGGAAAACCCGGCTGCTGTCATCAACGGTGTCAAGATCCTGATGCGCGCACTTGGCCTGCGTAAAGCTGAAATTGCGGTCGAGGACAACAAGCTCGATGCCATCAACAAGCTCGAGCAGCACCTTGTCGGCAGTGACATCATTTCCGTCAAGGTCATGAAGACCAAGTACCCGCAGGGCGATGAGCGCCAGCTCATTTATGCGCTTAAGGGTGTTGAGCTTCCGACCGGCCAGCTCCCGGCAGATGTCGGATGTGTCATCTTCAACGCAGAGACCTGCTATGCGGTCTTTGACGCTGTGGCACACGGCATGCCGCTGATTGAAAGAACCGTCACTGTCGACGGTGACTGCATCAAGACACCCAAGAATCTGCGTGTGCCGCTCGGTACGCCGTATATTGATCTGATCAACTACTGCGGCGGTCTGCGTGCGCAGCCGAAAAAAATCGTCAACGGCGGTCCCATGATGGGTATGGCGCAGTGGGATATCGAAGCACCCGTTACCAAGGGTACCTCGGCGATCCTCGTCTTCTCCGAGAAGAACGACCTGCATTATAATCTTCCCGAGGCCTGCATCCGCTGCGGCCGCTGCGTCAAGAACTGCCCGATGCACCTGATGCCCAATTATCTTGCAACCTTCTCAAAGGCAGAGCATTTTGATGAGGCGGAGCAGTTCGGTGTCATGAGCTGTGTCGAATGCGGCACCTGTTCGTATAACTGCCCGGGTCAGGTTCCGATCGTGCAGTACATCCGCAAGACCAAGACCCACATCAACAATGTCCGCCGTGCCCAGCAGGCAGCCCTTGCCGCATCCAAGAAGGAAACAGCTGCAGCACCCGTGCCCCCCGCAGCTTCCGTTTCCGCTGCAAAGGAAATGCAGGCACCCGAACCCAAATCCGAGAATAAGGAGGCGAGCTCCAAATGACAGATAAAGAAAAAGATACTGCTGCCGCGGCTGCCCCGGCATCCGATGCGGCTCCCGCCGCAGAACCGGCAGCAAAGGAGAAGAAAGCCATCGATCCCCACGCGATGCTGACGGTTTCCACTTCCCCGCATATCAAATCCCCCGATACCACGCGCTCGATCATGATTGATGTGCTGATCGCACTGCTTCCCTCCTGCATCTGGGGTGTTTATGCGTTCGGCCCGCGCTCTGTCTCCCTTTTGCTGATCGCTGTGATCTGCGCCGTCGGCTTTGAGGCGCTGTATCAGTTCATCATGAAAAAACGCATCACTGTTACCGACTGTTCCGCTGCCGTCACCGGTCTTCTGGTCGGCATGAACCTGCCGTCAACTGCTCCCCTGTGGATCCCGATCATCGGCGCATTCTTTGCAATCGTTGTTGTCAAGCAGCTTTACGGCGGTATCGGTAAGAATTTCATGAACCCGGCGCTTGCCGCACGCGCATTTCTGATGCTCGCATGGCCGAATGCCATGACCGCATCCCCACAGCCCTTCACCACCTCGTCCATGTTCTCCGTTTCCGTTGACAGCGCTGACATTGTCGCGTCCGCGACACCCATGCAGCTGCTCAAAACCGGAACGATTCCGGACAACGGCATTTTCAATATGCTGCTCGGTGCTAAAGCCGGTACCATCGGTGAGGTCTCCACACTGCTTCTGATCGCCGGCGGTATTTACCTGCTTGTCCGCCGTGTCATTACATGGCACATTCCCGTTTCCTATCTCGCAACCGTTGCACTGATCTCCTACCTGTTCCCGCAGAACGCGGCAGAACGTCTGGAATTTGTTGCATGTGAAATCATTTGCGGCGGTCTGATGCTCGGTGCGGTCTTCATGGCGACCGACTATGCAACGACGCCGATCACCGCCAACGGCCGTCTGCTGTTCGGTGTCGGATGCGGTTTGATCACAATGTTCATCCGTTACTTCGGCGGTTACAACGAAGGTGTTACCTTTGCAATCCTTATTATGAACACCCTGGTCTGGTATATCGACAATCTGACCAAGCCCAAGAGATTCGGAGGTGTGCCAAACAATGGAAAATGAAAAGAAAGCTGCCCTGATACATGTAGCCACGATCACAGGCAAGCTCATGCTGATCACCACCTTGACGGCACTGCTGCTGGCATGCGTCAATCTGCTGACCGAACCTGTCATCGCCGCCAATGACGAGGCAAGAAAAAATGCCGCCGTTATGGAACTGTTCCCCGATGCGACCGAGATCGTATCTCTGACCGAAACGGCAGGCGATACTTATCCCGACGGCATCAATGAAGTCTTTGTTGTATATAAGGCCGGTGAGGCCATCGGCTTCTGTGCTGACGCACAGGCGATGGGCTTCGGCGATTACATCGGCATGATGGTCGGTGTGACTCCGGATCACCGCATCGCCGGTATCCGCATTCTGACCATCGCGGAAACACCCGGTATCGGTATGGCTGTCGCCGAGGCAGACTATCTGTCCGGCTATGAAGGACTGTCCGGTCCCGTCACATTTGAGGACGGTGCCAACCATGCAGATGCAATTTCCGGTGCGACCTATTCATCCCGCGCCATCAGAAACGGCGTCAACCTCGTGCTTGACTATATGACCATCCTCGACGATATGTCCTATCTGACCGATGGAAGCACGCAGGATCAGACAAGCCCCGCAGAAACAGAGGAGGTCGGCAATGAATAAATATGTAAAGCAAATCAAAGAAGGCATTGTCGATCAGAACCCCACACTCGTACAGTTTCTCGGCATGTGCCCGACGCTGGCAACCACGACCTCCGTTTCCAATGCGGTCGGTATGGGACTTGCGGCAACTGCCGTTCTGATCTGTTCCAACGTCTTCATCTCCCTGCTCCGGAAGTTTATTCCCAAGGAGATTCGAATCGCATCCTATATCGTCATCATTTCCGGCTTCGTCACCGCAGTCGAGCTTTTGATGAAGGCATTCCTAACACCGCTCTATGACGCACTGGGACTTTATATCCCGCTGATCGTCGTCAACTGTATTATCCTTGCGCGTGCGGAAGCATTTGCATCCAAGAATCCGGTACTCCCATCCGCCGTCGACGGTCTGTCGATGGGTCTTGGCTTTACCGTAGCGCTCGTGCTGATTGCATCTGTCCGTGAAATCCTCGGTGCAGGTACATGGCTCGGTCTGCGCGTCACACCGTCCTTTTATGAGCCGGCGCTCATTTTCATCCTGCCCGCAGGTGCATTCCTGACGCTCGGCATGATTGTAGCCGCCGTTAATAAAGGAAAGTCTTTTGCCGCCGCTTACGCGGAAGCGCATCCCAAGCCCGAGGGTGTTGAGGTCCTCCCCGATGAGATCGTCACCGACGCTCCCGCAGCAGAAGAAACGCCCGCTGCAGACGAACCTGCATCCGAAGAACCCAAAGAAGAACCGAAAACCGAGGAAAGTGAGGTAAGTGCAAATGGATCAGCTGATTGATATTCTGCTTCTCATGCTCTCCTCCGTGCTCGTTCAGAACTTCATTTTCGCGAAGTTCTACGGCATCTGTCCGTTCCTCGGCGTTTCCGACAAGCCGGCAACCGCTGCCGGTATGGGTATGGCGGTCACCTTCGTCATTACCCTGTCCTCTGCCGCAACATGGGCAGTTTACAATTTCATTCTTGAGCCGTTCAATCTGACTTATCTGAAAACGATCGCATTCATCCTTATCATCGCCGCGCTCGTTCAGTTGATTGAAATGTTTTTAAAGAAGTTCGTTCCGTCGCTGTATCAGGCACTCGGTATTTACCTGCCTCTGATCACGACCAACTGTGCCGTGCTCGGTTCTGCACTGCTCAACATCCAGAACGAATACAACTTCATCTATTCCGTCGCTGTTGGCTTTGCTGCTGCAATCGGCTTTACCATGGCAATCCTGATCTTCGCAGGTGTCCGTGCACGTCTTCAGTTTGCACAGGCGCCCAAGTCCTTTCAGGGCATGCCGCTGGTTCTGATTTCCGCAGGTCTGATCGCAATGGCTTTCTCCGGATTCTCCGGCATCAACTTTTAAGTAAGGAGGAATCACGATTATGACGATTCTTTATGCATTCCTCTGGTTTGCCGGTATTGCACTTGTCCTCGGCGCGATGCTTGCAATTGCATCCATTGTCTTTGAGGTAAAGGTGGATCCCAAGATTCCCGAAGTTACAGAAGTTCTTCCCGGCGCCAACTGCGGCGGCTGCGGCTTTTCCGGCTGTGCTGCCTGCGCTGAGGCGATCGTAAAGGGCGAAGCAAAGGTTTCCGCCTGTCCCGTCGGCGGTCAGGCCGTTGCCGATCAGGTCGCTGCCATTATGGGCGTCGACGCCGGCAGCGTTACCCGCATGCGTGCACAGGTCATGTGCTCCGGCACGCGCGAAAATGCGAAGCAGAAGTACATCTACGAAGGCCCGCACGACTGTGCAGCTGCCATGCGTCTTGGCGGCGGTCCCAAGGAATGCCCCAACGGCTGTATCGGCTTTGGTACCTGTGAGACACTTTGTCCGCAGGACGCCATTCACGTCGAAAACGGTGTCGCCGTTGTCCGAGCAGAAAAGTGCATCGGATGCGGCATCTGCGTTGAATCCTGCCCCAAGCGTATCATCAAGCTCATTCCGTTCGATGCGCCCGTCCATGTCGGATGCTCGTCCCTTGATAAGGGTGCTGTCACCCGTACCTACTGTGAGGTCGGCTGTATTGGCTGTAAGATGTGTACCAAGGTTTGTGAGAGCGGCGCAATCACAGTAACCGGCGCCATCGCTTCCATCGATTATGAGAAGTGCACGCATTGCGGCAAGTGCGTCGAAAAGTGCCCGAGAAAGATCATCGTCTTTGAAGAAGGCAAAGCAAAGATCGAAGAACCTAAACCCGAGGCTTCCGTTAAGGAAACAGAAGACAAAGCTGCTGCCGAAAAGTCCGTTGATGAACCCAAGGCTGAAATTGCAGAACCCGCAGTTGAGGTCAAGGCAGCAAAAGTCGAGACTGTACCGGCCGAACCTGTCAAGCCTGCAGAAGAACCGGCAAAGACGCCGTCCGCAGAAGCAGCTCCCGCTGAACCCAAAGCAGAGGAACCCAAGGTCGAGGAAGTACCGGTCAAAGAACCTGCTGCTCCCGAAGCAAAAGACGCTCCCGCAGAAGCTCCTGCCGAAGAATCCGCTGAAACCGATGCGGACGGCAAGGAATCCTCAGACGGTGAAGCTGCTGACGAAACCAAATAACAACACTGTACAACGAGGTGTTGCAGGTCCCTGCAGCACCTCCTTTTTCGTTTCATAGACTTTTTCATATGTGAAAACATCAAATTTTCTCAAAAAAAATTTCAAATATGCGCAAAAAATTTCGCATGAAATATTGAAATTCAGCGCAAGGTATGATATAATATATTGTAATTTTTTTGGAGCCACCAAGAAAATACTTTCCCCGAAATATTCAAACGACTATTCCCGGAAAAACCATCAACAGAAAGGATTACACTATTATGGATCAGAAAGAAAGATTAGTCGGTACCGTATCCCGCGGTATCCGCTGCCCGATCATCCGTGAAGGTGACGATCTCGCAGCCATTGTTGCAGACAGCGTCCTTGCCGCTGCGGAAAGCGAAGGCTTCGCACTCCGCGACCGTGATGTTATTTCCGTTACCGAATCGATCGTAGCAAGATCGCAGGGCAACTACTGTTCCGTCGACGATATTGCAGCCGATGTCAAAGCAAAGCTTGGCGGCGGTACGATCGGTGTTATGTTCCCCATTCTCTCCCGCAACCGTTTTGCAATCTGCCTGCGCGGTATCGCACGCGGCGCAAAGAAAATCGTCCTCATGCTCTCTTATCCCTCCGATGAAGTCGGCAACGCTCTGCTCACCTACGATCAGATCGATGATGCAGGCATCAACCCTTACTCCGATGTTCTCACTCTTGAGAAGTACAGAGAACTGTTCGGCGAAAACAAGCATGAGTTCACCGGTGTCGATTATGTCGCATACTACGGCGATCTGATCCGTGAAGAAGGCTGTGATGTCGAAATCATCTTTGCAAACCAGGCAAAGACCATTCTCGACTATGCAGACTGTGTCCTGACCTGTGACATCCACACCAGAAAACGCACCAAGCGCATCCTCCGCGATGCCGGCGCAAAGGTCGTCTGCGGTCTGGATGATATCATGAATGCTCCCGTAAACGGCTCCGGCTGCAACGAAAAGTACGGTCTGCTCGGTTCCAACAAGTCCACCGAGGAAAAGATCAAGCTGTTCCCGCGTGAATGCAAGCAGTTTGTTCTCGATGTTCAGGAAAAGATCATGGCTGCGTGCGGCAAGCACGTTGAGGTCATGGTTTACGGTGACGGCGCGTTCAAGGATCCGCAGGGTAAGATCTGGGAGCTGGCCGACCCGGTTGTCTCTCCCGCATTTACCGACGGTCTTGTGGGAACCCCCAACGAGTTAAAGCTAAAATACCTTGCGGACAATGATTACAAGAACCTTTCAGGCGAGGCGCTGAAGCAGGCGATATCCGATAGCATCCGCGCAAAGAGCGGTTCCTTGGTGGGTA
>JAFTLK010000168.1 GCA_017455975.1 Clostridia bacterium
AGGTTGTCCGTGCCCTGTCACCGCTTTGGCACACGGCTGACGATGCCGGTATTGCAAGGTATCAGAAGGAGCCGTGGGCGCTGTGCGGGGATGTTCTGACGACGCCCGGACGGGTCGGTGAGGGCGGTTGGAGTCTTTATACCGGGTCTGCCGGATGGTACTACCGTCTGCTGATCGCACTGTTCGGGGATGGCGGGAAATGACAGACAGGCAAAAAATACCGGATCCTCTGAATGCATGACAGCGTTTGTTTGGGGACATGCTGATATCGGAAGAACATGCTGTGAAACGGCAGCTGCATCAGCTGCATGAGAGGAGGATCGGAATGGCATACGGCTATCACAATAAGGTCGAGATCTGCGGCGTGAACACGTCGAAACTGAAACATCTGACGGCGGAGGAAAAACAGGTGCTGTTGGAGCGTGCATCGGCGGGAGACAGAGAAGCGCGGACGGAGTTGATCGACGGCAATCTGCGTTTGGTACTGAGTATTGTTCAACGGTTTTCCGGCCGCGGCGAGAACATGGATGACCTGTTTCAGGTCGGCTGTATCGGGCTCATGAAGGCCATTGATCGCTTCGATACGTCGGCCGGGGTTCAGCTGTCCACTTATGCTGTACCGATGATCATCGGTGAGATCCGTAGGTATCTGCGTGACAATAACAGCATCCGTGTCAGCCGCGGAACGCGGGATCTTGCATACCGCGCACTGCAGACACGTGATCGGATGACAAAGGAGCTTGGGCGTGAGGTGACGGTTGAGGAGATCGCGGCGGTGCTTGAGGTACCCGTACCGCAGGTCAGCCATGCGATGGAAGCAATCGTTGAACCGATCTCTTTATATGAACCGGTCTACTCCGACGGTGTGGATGCGGTCTGTGTCATGGATCAGATCAAGGACAATGAAAATTCCGATGACAACTGGCTTGAAAACATTGCTTTGCGGGAAGCGATGAAAACGCTTGCTGAGCGTGAGCGCAAGATCATTGCATTGCGTTTTTTTGCAAATAAAACGCAGATGGAGATTGCCGAGCAGATCGGCATCTCGCAGGCACAGGTATCGCGGCTGGAAAAGGGCGCACTGGCGCGCATCCGGCGGCAGATGTAAAAAAGAAGGCATTGCTCCATGAACATGTGGAGCAATGCCTTTGCTTCTTTGGTGTATCAGTACTGTGCGGCGTGCAGCGCACTGCCGTCGGAGGTGATGCAGACATATGCGTCGGCGGTGCGGTAGTAGGTGATGTTCTTTTCCGCCAGCAGCGAGAGCATATCGTAGGAGACCTCATTCATCGTTGAGTCGGAGATCAGCGCGTATCGCGGCTGATAGAGGTCAAGGAACGCGCTGATGCCGTCAAACCAATAGCCGTGGTCGGGCAGCTTGACGATATCGTACGGCTCAGTGATGGTTTCGGTGACCTCTGTGATGCGTTCTTCATGAATATTGCCGCAGAGCAGCATGGAGTTGTCGCCGTGCGTCATGGAAATGACGAGGGACATGTCCTCCTCGGTGTCATATACAATCGGATTGTCGGCCGGATGGCAGGTCAGCGTGATATCATCAAAGGTGAAAGATGTGACCTCGGACAGGGAATGCAGCTCCGCACCGGATTTTGTGACATCGCGCAGGAATTTTGTATATCGGTGCCCGGTGGCATTGTAAAATGGCTCGATGACAGCACCGATCTCGATCTCTGCACTGATGCGCTCAAAGCCGCCGATGTTATCGGTGAGCAGATTGCTGACGATGACGGCATCAAGGCGCGTGATGTTCTGAAACTTCAGGTATTCAAGGATCTTATCGGCATCCTGATCGTTTTTTTCACCTGTGTCGATGAGGATATTGCAGTTCTCGGTGGCGATCAGCATTGCATCGGATTTGCCGACGCGGAACATGATGATATCGACGATGCCCTCTTTGCGGGACAACTCACAGAACAGCTCATTGACATATGGCGTTGTTACAGCGGGCGGTACATCGGTGGTATTTTGGGCACATGCGGAGGCTGTGCAGGTCAGGACGAAGATCAGAACTGACAATAGCATAGTTCGGATGCGGTATTTCATTATGCGGGACTCCTTTCCGGGGATGGATTCACGGTTTGATCGATCCATACAAGAAGATCTGCGATGACCTGTGCTGCGATCGGTTCATTGAGCAGCTCATGGCGTGCGCCCGTGTAAAGGGTATGGGATACGCGCATACATCCTGCGTCGACATAAGCATCTGCCACAGCATGCACACCGACACCATAGTTGCCGACCGGATCGTCACGTCCGGAGATCAGGTGGATCGGCAGATCGTGGGGGGTATCGTAAAACGTGCGCTCAAGGTTGCATGCACGGAGCAGCGAAACAAGTACATACAGCGCAGATACCGTAAACGGATAGCCGCAAAGCGGATCGGCAAGATATCGGTCGACCGCGGCAGGATCGGAGGAGATCCAATCAAAGGCGGTACGTTTTTCAAAACGGTTGTTATACCCGCCGAAGATCATTTTATGCATGACGGGAGAGATGGCATGCTCACTGCGTACGGTACAGAGCAGACGCAGAAGGCCAAGACCGATGCCGGACAGCGGATTTTTGTATCCTGTTCCGGATAAGATCAACGCATCAAAGTGCGAATTGTGTGCCTCTGTGACTGCCAGACGTGCGATAAAGGAGCCCATGCTGTGACCGAAGAGAATGAGCGGCACATCGGGATAACAGCTGCGGAAGCGGGCCGCATCACAGCAGATGTCGGCAACAAGGATATCCGCACCGTTTCTGCGCGGCAGATAACCGAGGGCATTCTGTGCCCGGGCAGCGGAACCGTGTCCGGCATGCTCATGCCCGAAGCAGAGAATGCCGTGTTCCGCCATGGCCTTCATCATCGGCAGATACCGCTGCATGTGCTCGGCCATGCCGTGCGATATTTCAAGCAGCAGGCGCGGATGGTCCTCCGGAACAACGGCGATCCCGGCACACGCGGTAACACCGTCGGCGGATTGCAGGGTGTACGAAGATACAGTATAACTCATAAGCGTTCCACCGGAAAATAAAGATAGGATTTCCCGCTTGCCGGGTGGGTGTACTCCTGTATCGCACCGGCAAGGGGGATGTTGTGAATTCGAAGATATGCAAGCATGCGGGAAAAGGCGTCATCATCCGTATTCTCGACTGCGAGATAAACAAACCCGGGGATGTTCCATTTTGTCCAACCGTGCGGCGGCTTTGCATCAGGCGGACATTCAGCGCCAGCAAGATACAGCCCGCGGCTGAAATCGTCCGCCCATGGCTGAAAAGCAAGAGAGAAATCGGACATACAACCCCAGACACCGGCAGGACTTCCGTCAGGTTCTTTGCAAACAAGGTCGGAAATCTCACCGAATCGGCAATTGGCCATCTCCCAAAGATGCGCGATAAAGCCGTCGCCGTCGTCCGTGGAGCCGGAAAAACCGATGACCGAAAATGCCGGTTTTACAATTCGTGTGACAAAAAGCGGTGTGTCATCAGCTTTCATGCTCTGCCTCCGACCATGCACGGACAGCACGGAGTGCGCGAGCCCATCCGTCAAGAGCGGTTCTGCGTGCGTCCTCGCACATGGCGGGTGTAAAAAGCTGATCGTCACCCGCATGGGCAGCAAGATCGTCCTTTGTCCAGAAGCCTGTGGAAAGACCGGCAAGATAGGCCGCACCGAGTGCCGTCGATTCGCGAACGGCCGGGCGGCGGACGGTCAGTGCAGAGAAGTCGGCCTGCATCTGCATCAGCAGATTGTTGGCGGATGCACCGCCGTCGACATTGAGTGTCGTGATCGGAATGCCGGTTTCCCTGTGCATCAGATCGAGAATATCGTTTGTCTGATAGGCAATGGATTCAAGTGCCGCGCGGACGATCTGATTGCGTCCGGTTGCACGGGTCATGCCGACAAGCGTACCGCGTGCGTACATGTCCCAATGCGGTGCTCCGAGACCCGTAAAAGCGGGTACAAGATATGCACCGCCTGTGTCCGGCGTCTTGGATGCAAAATACTCGGAGTCCTCCGCGTCACGGATCAGACCGAGGCCGTCGCGCAGCCATTGGATGACGGCGCCGCCGACAAAGACGGAGCCCTCGAGCGCATACTGCGGTGCCTCACCGTCAGCGGAAGCGGCCATGGTTGTCAAAAGTCCGCCCTCACTGCAGCGCGGGGTATCACCGGTATGCATGAGCAGAAAACAGCCTGTACCGTATGTATTTTTGCTCTCGCCGGGTCTGGTACAGCGCTGACCGAACAACGCTGCCTGCTGATCTCCCGCAATGCCGGAGATCGGAATGCGGACACCGCCGAGTGTGTGATAACCGAAGATATGCGAAGATGGCTCAACGTGCGGCAGCATTGCGCGCGGAATACCGAAGCGTGAGAGAAGCGCATCGTCCCAATCGCATTTATTGATGTCATAGAGCATGGTACGGGAGGCATTTGTCATGTCAGTCGCATGAACCGCTCCGTCTGTCAGCCGCCATAACAGCCATGTGTCGACCGTACCGAAGCACAGCTCGCCGCGCAGGGCGCGCTCTCTGGCACCTTCGACGTGGTCAAGAATCCATGCGAGCTTGGTGGCGGAGAAGTAGGCATCGATGAGAAGCCCTGTTTTGGCACGGATGGTGTCGGTCAGACCCTCTGCCTTGATCTCCTCGCACATGAGGGCGGTTCGACGGCACTGCCAGACGATCGCATTATAGATCGGAACGCCGGTCGCACGGTCCCAGACGATCGCTGTTTCGCGCTGGTTGGTGATGCCGATGGCGTGGATGTCATCGGGGGAAAGCGATCGTTTGGCGATCAGCTCCATCATGACACCGTACTGGCTTGCATAGATATCCATCGGGTCCTGCTCGACCCAGCCGGGCTGCGGATAGATCTGCGGAAATTCTCGCTGTACCATATCAACGATGCCGCCGGCTTTGTCAAACAGAATGGCGCGCGCACTGGTCGTACCTTCATCCAGCGCAAGAATGTAATTACCCATGGTGCTCCTCCGTATTTCTGTATTATTTATTCGGATGTGTTCCCGGTGCTGTCGCTGTTGTCCTGCTTTGGCATGGTCGGGCGCGGCTTGCGGGAAAAGCGTTTTTTCAGAGCTGAAAGCCCGGTTTTTGTATCGGGCTGTACCGGAGCTGCCTGCGTGATGGCCTGATATGCGGGATCGGCAAAGTAAGCATCGGTGTCGGTTGGCAGTCCTTTCTTTTCAAGGTTGGATTCCGTGACTTCCTTGATGATCGCGTAGATGACCGCGAATGTCGGTACACCGAGGAACATGCCGAACACGCCGAGCAGACCGCCCATGACCGTGATCGAGACAATGACCCACAGCGGAGACAGGCCGATGAAGTCACCGAGGATCTTGGGACCGATGACATTGCCGTCCAGCTGCTGCAGAAGAAATACCATCAGAACAAACCACAGCGTCATACCGGGATCAGCAATGAATACAAAGAATGCGGACGGAATTGCACCGATGAACGGACCGAAGAACGGAATGACATTGGTGATGCCGATGATCATCGAGATCAGAGGTGTATACGGCATGCGGAAGATGCTCATCAGAATGAAGCAGAGAATGCCGATGATGAGCGAATCGAGCAGCTTACCGTTGATGAAGCCGCCGAAGGTGTGGTCGGTCAGTACAGCATAATGTGCGGCTCTGCGGTAGATGTGCGCAGGGAAGACCGAGACAAACAGTTTTTTGACCTGCGCCAGAAGATGCTCCTTGAACAGCAAGAAATAGACGGAGAAGATGATGCCGAGAACGATGTTCCAGATCTCCGCCGCAAAGTTGGCGGCATACGAGGTGACACCGGTGATGGCACGACGGAAATTATCGTAGATCCATGTGACGAGCTGATTGATCAGGTCATTCAGTCGGTCGACAATGTTGTTGATGATTTCGGCGTCGATGAAATCGGTCTGACCGATGAAGTCATCGATCCATATCTGGGCACTTGAAATGTATGTCGACATCTTGTCCATCAGCATCATGATACTGGAGGTGATCTGCGGTATGACAGTGCCGAAAAACAATGTAAGAACCAGCAGGAAAATGATATAGACACAGATGAGCGACAGGATGCGTACAAGTTTTTTGCGCGGTTTCTTTTTTTCAAGTCCGCAAAAGATTTTGGTCTCAAAGGTTCGCAGCAGCGGCCAGAGCAGGTAAGCAATGCCGATGGCATAGATCAGTGGCTTGCAGACATCGAAAATATTGGAAAGGACACTGTCAAATTCATCCCAGCGCAGGAGCACGAAAATGAAGACGGCAGCGGCAATGAGAACACCGACGGCATACAGCGCATAGGTGTTATAGCGTTTGTTCCATTCGAATTTCAAGGAGGATCTCCTTTCGGATCAGATGAGGTTCTGTGCTTCCAGATATTTGAGGAAGGTCAGACGGTTGCGGGCATACGGTGCAAAGCGCAGGCTGACTGAAAGAAAGTCCGGGGTTTCGGGAAGAGCGATCTCGGAAAGCGTTGTTTTGCAGCCGCACAGCTTCATTTCGGACAGCAGTTTTTCATGTGACGGCAGCGAGGCAATGACTTCGCGGACCGCGTCAGCGGCGGTCAACGGTGCATTATGCGCGATACCGGCAAGGGAACAGGTGTCGGGCCCCCCCGGCATGTTCTCATGCAGAATGTCATCGGTCAGCTCGCGGTAAACAGGCATAAGTTTTTCGCGCGCGAACAGGTCATCAGGGTTATATGAGAACGGATGCGCAAACCGCTTGGCCGCGTTTTTGTAATAATCGAGCAGCAGAAGCGATGCAATGCCGACCTGCTCACCGTGCAGGGCAGGAATGTCCTCGTTGATGCGCGCCATCTCCCAGAAATGGGACAAATGATGCTCGGCACCGGAAGCCGGACGGGAGTTGCCGTTGAGCTGAATGGCAAGACCGGAGAGCACAAGTCCTTCCATAACGCGGCAGACATAGGCGGTGTGTGCATCCCCTGCTGCGCGGATGTCATCGCCTGCATCGGCAATGACAGCTTCCAGCTCGTCGATCACCGCATATTCAAGCTCCATCAGAGCAGGGCAGATCTCCTCACCGGTCAGAGCTCTGGCAATGCGCCAATCGGCAAGACAGATATATTTGCCCAGCAGGTCACCGACACCGCTGGCCGTCAGGCGTTCGGGCGCATTTGCGAAAACGGCGGGATCGGCGTACAGCGCGATCGGAGACCGTGACGGATATGACACCTTCGTACCGCGGATGGTCATGGCGGCGATGCCGGAAACAAAGCCGTCGACGCTTGCTGCGGTTGGATAGGAGTAAAACGGCAGGTCGTTTTCACAGGCGGTGTAGCGGACGATATCGTGCAGGGAGCCGGATCCGCAGGCAATGTAGAATTGCGGCGCATCGGGCAGGGCGGCAAGCATGTTCTGCAGATCTGCGCAGATCACCTCGGTCGCATGTGCGTCGCCGGGCAGGGTGAGCAGCGGCAGGGAAAGTGCGTCTGCAAGTGCCGCACCGGCAATCGGGGCGGTGTTGGTATCGGCAATGACGACACCGTGTACAAAACCGCGGCGGCGGATGTCCTCGCCAAGAGGCTGCGCGGCATTGTCGCCGATATACACAGTATCGGTGATAAGCGTATGGGTTTTGCCGCAGCGGCAGGGGGATTTGAACCGGTTCAGAATTTCAGTGATATTCATGGATATTCTCCTGATACGGGGGGGAGCCCCGGATTGATGCTTTATGGAATAGTGGGCTGCGGATTTGCATAGAATGAGGCTGAACCCGATACCAAATGGAAAAATAGCGGAGGTTAAGTCTATGTTTGTGTATTCTGTGCGTGCGTCAGCCCTGCGGTTTGTTTCGGTGCTTTGTGTGGCTGTGATTGCACTGGTCGCGCTGGTTGTGACGGTACCTGCGTATGTACCGGCATCACTTCTGGTCGGTGAGGAAAAGCGTGTTTACGACAACATTGCATCCCCTGAGGCCAGGCGCGCATTTCTTGCGGGCTTCGGCTGGGAGATCGACGAAGGGGCAGCTGCAGAGGAGACGGTCGTTATCCCGGCGCACTTTGATGCGGTCTATGAAGAGTACAACGCCATCCAGCAGGCGCAGGGACTGAATCTGGAGCGGTACCGCGGCAAGACCGTGATGCGTTATACGTATCCCGTGACCAACTACCCGGACTATGACGGGGAGGTTCTGGCAACGCTTTTGATCTACAAGGACCGTGTGATCGGCGGCGATCTTTGTTCCGCTGATGCAGACGGCTTTGTTCACGGCTGGGATGCGCCGTGATACCGGTGCTTATGCGTTCTGGGCTTCTTCTTCCTCATAAAGAAGCAGAAGTGCTTCTTCCAGTTCGTCTTTTCTGATCTGCAGCTCCGAGAGCCGCTTGTAATCCATTGCAGCCTCACCGGCCATTTCCGTATCGATTTCCTCAATTTCAGCCTCGGTCTTAGCAATGGCCTCCGCGGTCTTTTTGCGGGCACGTTCTTCCCGGCGGCGCTGTGCCGCATCGGCTTTGTTTTTCAGAAACTGTTCCTTACCGGCAGATACCGTCTCCGGGACAGTGCCAAAAGCATCAGCAGCCGCAGCCTCGTTCTTTTTCAGTTCACGGTAGGCAAGGTATTCCTCATATGTCCCGCGGAAGTCAAACAGCGTATGTGCGGACAGGTCGAAAATGCGGTTGGCAAGCTTCTTGATAAAATATCGGTCGTGCGATACGGCGATGATGGTACCGTCGAAGGACAAAAGTGCGTTTTCCAGTGCCTCGCGTGACGGAATGTCGAGATGGTTGGTAGGCTCGTCGAGAATCAGTACGTTCATCTTGGACAAAATCAGCTTGGCAAGCGTGAGCCGTGCTTTTTCACCGCCGGAGAGGACGGAGACCTTTTTCTCAATATCATCTCCGCGGAAAAGAAAGAGTGCGAGGGTATTGCGGATCTCGGTCTGGGTCAGGTTTTCATATGACGACCAAAGCTCCTCAAGCACGGTGTTTTCTTCGTCCAGCTCCTGCTGCTCCTGATCGTAATATCCGACGGTAACATTATATCCGTATTCATAATCACCGCGGTCGGGTGTGACGCGGTCCATGATGATCTTCAGAAGCGTGGATTTGCCGCAGCCGTTCGGTCCGTAAACAAAGACATGGTCATGCTTGCGGATCATTGCCGATACATCGGAAAACAGCGGCTTTCCGGGGTAGGATTTTGACAGCCGGTTGAGTTCGAGTACATCGTTTCCCGATTCTCCGGATTTGGAAAACTGCAGACGGATCTTGTCCGGTGCTGCCGTCGGACGGTCGAGCTTTACCATCTTGTCCAGCTGCTTCTGGCGGCTTTCCGCCGCAATGATGTTGCGTTCGCGGTTCCAGCGGCGCTGCTGTTCGATGTAGGCCTCAATGCGTGCGATCTCGCGCTGCTGGTTCTGGTAATGCTTTTCTTCGATTTCGCGGTTCTTTATCTTCTGCTCCTGATACGACGAATAGTTACCGTTATAGAGCGTGCCGCGTTTATGCTCGATCTCCAGAATCTTGGTAGCGATCTTATCAAGGAAATAACGGTCATGCGATACGACGAGGATCGTCTTCTTATAGCTGCGCAGATGCTCCTCCAGCCACGTAAGCGTATCGATGTCAAGGTGGTTGGTCGGTTCATCGAGCATCAGAATGTCCGGCTCCTGCAGAAGCAGACGGACAAGCGCGAGCCTGGTTTTCTGACCGCCGGAGAGCCTGTCGATCGGAATCGACCACAGATCCTCTCCGAAGCCGAGCTGTGTCAGCATGGCACGGATGCGGTTTTTATAAGAATATCCGCCCTCTGCCTCAAAGGCTTCACTCTGCTCGGCAAAGGATGCGACGAGGCGGTCAAAGGCTTCGTCGTGCGGCTTGTTTTCGGTTTCATATGCGGCAATTGCCGCCTCAAGGGAGGCGATGCGATCCTCCATCCTGCGCAGGGCAGGGAAGGACAGGAGCATTTCCTCGTAAACGGATCGGTCACTCTGCAGACCTGTATTCTGTTCCAGAAGACCGACGGTCTTGTCCTTGGCGACATAGACGGCACCGCTGTCCGCGTGATACTCACCTGTGATGAGACGGAACAGTGTGGATTTTCCGGCGCCGTTGACACCGACGATGCCGAGCTTATCGCCGTCATTGAGAGAAAAAGAAACGGATTCGAGGATGGTGTCGATGCCGAAGGACAGGCTTAAATTGTCGCAGCTGATGCTGATCATGAATAACTCCTTTATGGGGTGTGATGCGGCGATGTGACGGCTCGCCCGGCCGGAAAATGAATTACAGGGACTGCTGAAAGGCTTATGCGCCTGCAGCAGTCCCCGGTTTGCTTACACGGATATCAGCCGATTCCATTGCCGCCGCCGGGCATAACTGTATCCCAGACGCGGTTCAGCTCCGTCTGCAGAAGCAGGAAGGAGACAATGCCGAAGCCGAAGATCGGCAGCAGAAGCAGGATGACAGACATATCGGATGCGCTCTCGATGCCGACACGCTTCTGCATGTCAAAGACCAGACGGCCGTACTTATAAAACCAGTAGATCTCATAAAGACCACAGGTGATAAGACAGAGCAGCAGCTCCAGCAGGGGATTGATCTCCTGATCCCCACGGAAGGTGCGCACTTCATCGGAAATCCGGTATACCAGATACATTGCATAAATGCCGCATGTAAACATACAGAGCAGCAGTACGGCGACCGGATGGCGTTTCATGTTCTGCATAAGGTTCTCCCGATTACGGTAAACGGATTACTCCTGCTTCTGACCGCACTTGCTGCAGAACAGGGCACCTGCGGGAAGCTCTGCGCCGCATGCGGAGCAGACAACTGCGGGAGCAGCTTCTTCCTTGGGTTCTTCTGCTGCTTCTTCTGCGGGTGCTTCCGCAGCAGCCTTTGCAGCAGCTTCTGCTTCAGCGGCAGCAGCAGCCTTTGCAGCCTTTTCTGCCTGTGCCTGTGCCTTTGCAGCTTCAGCGGCAGCCTTGATTGCTTCGATTTCTGCGTTCAGCGCGTCGAGCTCTTCGTTGTTCTTGTCGATTGTGAGGCAGAGTTCTGCGATCGCAGCGGATTCGTCGGTGGATTCCTTATACTGCTTATAGATGAGCTTACCGATCTCAGTGTATGTATTGCTGATATCGGAGTTAATGCGGTTCTGCTTGACCTTAAGCTTTGCGGTATCGGTCAGCTCGCTTGCCTTCTTGGTGGTGGCTTCGGCAGCCTTGGAGAGGGATGCGGAAATGTTCTTCAGAAAATCCATTGTGAAATTCCTCCTGTATATGAATGATTGTTTTTTGATATGATAAAAAGAGGTGTGAAGAACTGCTCTTTTCAATACTATATTATACACCGATATGAAGAAAAAGTCAAATGAATTTTTGACCATTTTTGAAATTATATGTGTCCCTTTTTTGAATTTTTTCTGACCGATTGCAAATCATTCATACAAATCGCTGAAAATGTCTGAAATTGTAAGATTTACTTGACAAGATACAGATTGTATGATATAATACATAAGATAAAGTGATGAAAGGCAGGAGTTATGATGATGAAGTCAACGAAAGCTTCCATGGTATACCGTTCGGGTCATTTCGTTCCCGAAGCATTTGCTTTTGCACCCGCTGTTTCTGTTTCTTCCGATACCGAATATTTCATATTTCCCGGTTTTGCCGATGTGCATGTACATCTGCGTGAGCCGGGTTTTTCTTATAAGGAAACCGTGAAAACGGGTACACTGTCCGGTGCGGCGGGCGGCTACACGGCGCTGTGTCCGATGCCGAATCTCAAGCCTGTTCCCGATTCGCGCGAGCATCTGGAAGAACAGCTTGCCTGCATCCGCCGCGATGCATGTGTGAAGACCGTTCCGATGGGCGCGATCACCGTCGGTGAGGACGGCAAGATGCTTGCAGATCTGGAAGCGATCGCACCGTTCGTTTCTGCGTTCTCCGATGACGGACGCGGTGTTGCCGATGCGGCACTGATGCGTGAAGCGATGGTCC
>JAFTLK010000012.1 GCA_017455975.1 Clostridia bacterium
GCCGCGCATGACAAGGTAGTCAATGCCGCCGTGACCGCCGACAGCCGTGTAGTCCTTCCACAGCGGATGCTCGTGTTCAGGGAAGAAGGTATTCATATCGGTGAAGCGGTGACCCCAGGAAGCACCCTCGCAGGAGCCGTCGAACATACAGCCGTACTTATCCTCGGACCAGATACCCTTGGTACCGTGAACGAGGTTGCCGCGGGAGTATGCACGGGGCAGCGTGGTATCGTGCTTGAGGACGATGGTTTCGCCGTGTGCGCACTTGATGCAGGTGATGACGATGTCACCCTGTGCGAATGCGAAGTTTGCGTTTTCAAAGTCAGCACCGCGATTGTCGTTGATCCATGCATTCAGACCGCGTGCCTTGGAGGACATCGCCGTCAGGGAGATCATGCGGTTGCCGCGGTTGATGTTCAGATACTTTGCAATCGGGCCGAGCTCGTGGGTCGGGTAGAGCTCACCGTTGCGGTTCATGTAGTTGTCCAGACGGTAGTGACGGTTCACGTGACCGAGAGCAACCTCGTCGCGCAGGTCGTGCTCATAGCCGCCTTCGCAGTGGATGATTTCGCCGAACAGACCCTTCTTGATCATGTTGAGGACGGTCAGCTCTTCACGTCCGTAGCAGCAGTTTTCGAGCATCATGCACGGAACACCGGTGCGCTCGTAGGTCTTGACGAGCTCCCAGCACTGATCGACGGAGTATGCGCCGCCGACTTCGGTTGCAACGTACTTGCCTGCGTTCATCGCGTCGATGCAGATCGGAATGTGTGCGTCCCATGCGGAGGGCGTGATGACCGCGTCCACTTCTTCCATCTTGAGAAGCTCATGATAATCAAGTGTTGCGACGGGGGTATTGCCGCGCTTGTTGATGACATCCTGCTTTGCGTTTTCGGTTCGGTCTTCGTACAGATCACAGACACCGACAACATTGACATCGGGCATGGTGTCCAGTACCATGTTCAGAAGACCGCGTCCGCGTCCGCCGAGACCCACAAATACTACATTGATCGTTTCTTTCATTGGCTGATACCTGTTCTTTCTTCATCGTTGGATGTTTTCTGCAAACATCATATTGCATATATGATATCACAAAAATCTGGTTTTGTAAAGGGAAAACGCGAAATTTCTGTTATGCAAAAATATCATCGTACGATGCACCGAGAATTTCCCGGATCAGTATAATTTCGTCCGGGTATAAATGCCGCAGACCGACTTCGATCTTGGCAAGTGCGCTGCGTGTGATGTCACAGCCCTCGCACTGCAGACGTGCGGCAAGCATGTCCTGCGTCATGTCTGCCGCTTCCCGCAGACAACGGATGTTTTGTCCGATTCTCTTTTCAACCTCTTGGTTCATGATAACAAAGCCTCCCATGTTTTGCTCTTAAATAGGTGCAAAACTATTGACTTTATTATAACAGTATGATATAATAAAAATGCTCCTATATAGGAGCAAATAAAAATTTAGAGGTGGAGACTATGAAAACAAAACTCATTCGCAGTATTGCACTCGTACTTGCCATGATCATGTGTATGGCAGTCGGTGCGTTTGCTGCAACCAATCTGCAGGAAATCAAAGCATATCTGAACTATGATCTGGCGATCCGTTATGACGGTGAGCTGCAGACCATGTATGATGCCAATGGCAAACAGGTCGTTCCGATCAGCTATAACGGCACAACCTATCTTCCCATCCGCGCTGTCGGTAATATGATGGGCATTGATGTCCTTTGGGATGGCGAAAATTATCAGGTCCTTCTCGGCAAAACAGGACAGGCGATTGACTTTATTGAGAATTTTACGCCGTATTCAAATACATTCACTTATGAACATCGAAAATACAGCGACGGAAAAACATATCAGTTAGGTGATAAGACTTACAGCCATTTTATTGCTATGAATAATAGCAATTATTATGGTGAAGGTTATTATGATCTTGCCGGAAAGTATGAGTCACTGACATTTGATATCTACAGCACAGAAGATCAAACCGTTAATATTTATGGTGATAACGGACAATTGCTTGCGGCGATCAATGTCATTGGAAATGATTTGCCCAAAACTTATACGATCAATATCAAAGGCGTTCAGCAACTTGCGATCAAACAGAGCCTTAAGAGAATGCTGATGATCTTTGATGCATACGTTGAATAAAACAATGCAATTTATTTGAAAATTTTTACGCAATCGAGTATTGCGACTTCATTTCTCGGTGTGACATTAGCATTTATTTGTGCTTTGCCATGTGAATGACGCACAAAGCCGTAAACGAAATACGACTATCCACATCTGTGCGGATGGCGTAACAATTCCGCCAGAGGAGTGCGCTCTTTGGTTACTTTCTCTCGAACGGGAGATGAAAGTCGGAGAAAGGCTTCGCCTTTCTCCTTGAAGTTTCGCTTCGCGTAACTTCGTCACACCGTCCCCTGGCGGGGCAGACGGTAAGTTTTGCGCTTTCTCAAAGCGTGGGTAAATCCGATATCAAAAACCAAAAGGGTTACTGCAAACGCAACATTTGCAGTAACCCTTTTTCTCAATCTTCAACTTTTTTCAGCTTCGCATACGTCGCCATGAGCTTCTTCGTACCCACAGTGTCAAATGCGATCTCGTAGAGAATATCCGCGCCCATCTCACGTACGGAAAGAATGACACCTTTACCAAACGTGAAGTGCGAAACCTTGTCGCCGGCGGAGAAGCGGTCATAGCTCTGCGTTCTGCCGACGCCGGAGGACAGATCCGATTCGCGGAAGAATTCCTTGGACATCGTGATCTTCTTTCTGCGCTCGCCGGTCGGCTTTTCGCCGCCGTTTGCGGCAGCCTCCGCTTCTTCTGCCTGACGGCGGATGGATTTAGGCAGTTCAACGACCGCAAAGTCCTCGGGAATCTCCTCAAGGAAACGGCTCTTCTGATTGAAGTTCGTCTTGCCGTAGATCAGACGCTCACGCGCATGCAGTGCATAAAGACGGGTTTTCGCACGGGTGATTGCAACATACGCAAGACGGCGTTCTTCCTCAAGCTCCTCGGGGTTCATCGCCGATTGGATGCTCGGGAACAGCCCCTCTTCCATGCCGGGCAAAAAGACCACCGGGAATTCAAGTCCCTTTGCTGAATGGATGGTCATCAGCACCACCGCATCGGCATCCTCGTCGTAGTTGTCGATATCGGATACCAGCGCGACTTCTTCAAGGAAGCCGGACAGCGTTGCCTCGGGATTGTTTTCTTCATAGGCAACCGCATTGGAGACAAGCTCCTTGACGTTCTGGACACGGTCGATCTCTGTGATGCCGGCAGCCTCCAGCATCTTCATATAGCCTGTCAGCTCCAGTACCTTTTCAAACAGGACAGAGAGCTTTTCGGTCTTGGAGATCTCGGTCAGATGGTCGATCATATACGCAAAATCGTGCAGCTTGGTGATCGACTTTGCAAGTGTCGGATATTTTTCGGCGTTGCGCATCGCATCGAGCATCGTGACATCCTCGTATGCCGCGATGTTTTCGAGTGCTCCGAGCGTCGTTTCGCCGATCTTGCGCTTCGGCTCATTGATGATGCGCTTCAGACGCAGGTTGTCGGCAGGATTGTTGATGACGCACAGATATGCGATGACATCCTTGATTTCCTTGCGTTCGTAGAAGCGTGTACCGCCGAGCAGACGGTAGGGAATACCGGACTTCGCAAATGTATTTTCAAGATAGGACGACTGCGCGTTGACGCGGTAGAGCACGGCGAAGTCGCTGTACTTGCGCTTTTCGCGGATGACGGCATCCATGATCTTGTTGATGATGTAGCGTGCTTCCTCATTCTGATTGTCGAGCTTGCGGATGATGATCTTTTCGCCCTCACCTGCCTGCGACCACAGCTCCTTACCGCGCCGGCCGAAATTGTTGCGGATGACGGAGTTTGCTGCGTTCAGAATGTTTGAGGTGGAGCGGTAATTCTGCTCCAGCTTGATGATGCGCGCATCGGAATAGGTATCGTCGAAGTGCAGGATGTTTTCGATCGTTGCACCGCGGAACTTGTAGATGGACTGGTCATCATCACCGACGACCATGAGGTTTCTGTATCTGCCGGACAGCAGCACCGTCAGCATGAACTGTGCGTGGTTGGTGTCCTGATACTCGTCGACACAGACATAATGGAAGCGGTTCTGATAGTATTCGCGGACGTCCTGTTCGTTTGCAAGCAGTTTCACCGTCTGCATGATGATGTCGTCAAAGTCGAGCGCGTTTCCGTCGGTGAGCTGCTTCTGATAGAGCTCATAGATGGAGGCAATCTGTGACAGACGCAGATCGGAGCCGGCTTCATTCATGAAGTCCTCCGGTGTCTGCAGTTTGTCCTTTGCACGGCTGATGGCATTCTGGACAGCACGCGGCTGCAGCTGCTTGTCGTCGATGTTGAGCTGCTTCATGCATTCGAGAATGACCTTCTTTGTGTCATCGGTATCGTAAATTGTGAAGCCGGAGCGGTAGCCGACGCGCTCTCCGTACTTGCGGAGAATGCGGACGCAGATGGAATGGAAGGTGCCAGCCCAGATCTCCTCGCTCCGCTCGCCGATGACACGGGCAAGACGTTCCTTCATCTCATTCGCTGCCTTGTTTGTGAATGTGATGGTCAGAACCGCCCACGGCGGGCAGGGATGGCTGGAAAAGCTTTCTGCGAGGTCTGCAAGCGCTTCGGGCGGCAGGGATACGCTCTGCTCCAGCGCTGTGACATTGGCGTCGGACAGTCCCTCGGGGATTGTGTCGTCAAAATATGCGTTTCCGTAACGGATGATATGCGCGATGCGGTTGACCAGTACGGTCGTTTTACCGGTACCCGCACCGGCGAGGATCAAAAGCGGACCGTTAACGGTATATACCGCCTCGCGCTGCTTTTCGTTCATGAACGAATACAGCGCATCAAAAATATTGCGTTTGGCTGTCAGATAGCGTTCTGCAAGGGTGCGGTCGGATTGGAGATTTGCTGACATGGTACGATGTTCCTTTCGGGGCAGAACCGGATGAGGGGCTCTGCTTGATGTTGTGCTGCGGGGGCTGACGATGCACCGCAGCGGACGTCGGGGCGGGTTTTGTCGTGTGCACCTCCGACGGCGCATGATTCTCTGATTGTATATGTAATATTATATCACATTTTTCACGGTTTTGCAACCGATTTTGGTGAATTTTTTACGGAAAAGTTTACAGTTTTCCCGGAAATCACAGGGTTTTCAGCTTACAGGCAGACAATCTGACAGAACAGAAGCAGGGAAGCGAGGAAAATAAAATTGATGACGGAGAAAAGACCGATATAACGGCCGGATTTGCCGGGATTGTGCTTTGCGTATTCGCGGAATGTGATGAGGGAGGCAAGGGACGCGATCAGCGTGCCTGCACCGCCGATGTTGACGCCCCAGAGCAGCTCGCGGTAGTTGTCGGTGAACTGGGAGAGCAGGATCGCTGAGGGGACATTGGAGATGACCTGGCAGGACAGTGCGGAGAACAGCAGGGTGCTCTTCTCAAGCAGCCTCTCAAACAGCGCACGGACGGCAGGGATGCGGCTCATGTTGCCTGCAAAGACGAAGAATGCACAGAAGGTTCCGAGCAGCGGATAGTCGACCTTGCCAAGCGCGTCTCTGTCAGCAAAGAACAGAACAGCCGGGATGACGATCAGCCCGATCCAGTACGGAATGCAGCGGAAGACAATGACGATGGAGAGTGCAAAGAGAACGAGATAACCGGCAGTGCGCCGTGCCGGAAGACGGATCTCATCGCGGTAGGAAAGCGACAGCGGCTCTCTCGGCAGAACGAGGCAGGAGAGGAGGATCATTGCGACAGCCGCAAGAAAGGGCGGCGCCATGATCGCTGTGAATTCCGCGGTCGGAATATTATAGAACGAGTAGAGATACAGATTCTGCGGGTTGCCGAACGGGGTCAGCATTCCGCCGAGGTTAGCCGCGATGTTCTGCATGATGAAGACGAATGCCATGTGCCGTTCCTTGTGTGTTTCCGTCAGTACCAGATATCCGAGCGGAAGGAAGGTCAGCAGTGCCATATCGTTCGCAATCAGCATCGAGCCGACGAATGTGATGACGATCAGCGCGACGGATGCGGAGCGGAGATTGGAAAAGCGCTTGACAATACCGCGTGCAAGACAGGTGAAAAAGCGGATATTGCGCAGTGCGCAGACCACAGCAAGCACACAGAACAGACAGGTCAGCGTTTTGAAATCAAAGTAGGACAGGTATTCGCAATCCGGCGGGACAATCACGGATGTGATGCCGGCAGCGGCAAGTGCGATGCAGAAAACGGTGTTGCCGCGTACAAAAGCGGCAAGCGCAGACAGCAGCTGCGGCAGATGCGGCACTAAGCCGGGACGGCGCGCTTTTTTTGTCAGAGCATGGTTCGTCATCGTTGGTATCTCCTCGTTTTGTTCTGAAAATGGGCCCGAAAAACAGGCATAACATAAATATTATACCAAAAATTCAGAAAAAAGCAATAGGTATTGAAAAATCTGTTTGGAGAAATTCATGAAAATCTGCGGATTTTCCAAGAAAAATCACAGAAATGCCTTTACTTTTTCACAATTTTGTGATATACTGATAAAGTATGTAATCGGAGCACGTCAGATGCTCCCCATCCAAGAAAGGAATTGAAACCATGAAGAACTTTATCACAATGCTTCTTGTCTGTGCGCTGGCACTTTGCATGCTCGCATCCTGCGGCGGCTCTGACAAGCTCTTTGACTACAACTATGACGAGTACCTGTCGCTGGGCACCTATAAAGGTGTCGAGGTCAGCGCATCTGCAATCGACGAAGAGGTGCAGGCGCAGATCGACTCCATCCTTGCCTCCAATGCAAAGGATGTTGATACCGGAAAAGCATCCGTTGAAGGCAATAAGGTCGTATACACTGTGAATGCCACCGTAGGCGGTGCGGAAGCTGCCGACCTTGCAAAGACCGATGTCTCCGTCACGCTCGGCACCGGTACGACCGGTCTTGAAGACCTCGATGCAGCCCTGCTCGGTATGGCAAAGGGTGACACCAAGGAAGTGACGCTGACTGTTCCCGCCGACCACACCGGCAACGCCGATATCGACGGCAAGGAAGCTGTCCTGTCCGTGCTCGTTACCTCTGTCACCGAAAAGGTTACGCCCGAGACGCTGACCGACGAAATGATCGCGACCGCGACCGAAAATCTCTATACGACCGTTGCGGATTATACCGTTTATCTGCGCAGCGCCATCAAGCAGAATCTTGCATGGAACACCGTGCTTGCGAACACTACCTTCACCGATTACCCCAAGAAGGAAGCAGAGATGTATTATGACAACTATCTCGCATCCTATCAGAATACCGCGGCACAGTACGGCATGAATCTGGAATCCATGGCTTCCATGTACGGAATGACCCTTGATGCATTCCAGAACAATCTTGCACAGCAGGCTATCGCACAGGTCAATCAGGATATGGCAATGTTCGCACTTGCCGAAAAGGAAAATCTGGTTGCTGACGAGGCGAAGCTCGCTGAAATCAGAAAAGAAATGATGGTGTACTACGGTTATGAAGACGAGGCTGCCATGATGGAGGCCGTCGGTGAGGATGCCATCGAGCAGTCTGCCGCATATGACATGGTCATGGAATTTGTCGAAGCAAACGCAGTCGAAGTCGAATAAACGATATCTGTTCCGCATTTGAAAGGAGTGCCGTGCCATGAAATGCAAGGTTATGACCTATAACATCCAGAGCTGCTGCGATTTTGTTGAAAAGGGAAAGCGAAGTCAGGAAAAGCTGATTGCATATCTGCGTGAAACCGACGCCGATGTGGTCGTGCTCAATGAGGTACGCGATCTTCCCGGAGATCCGCTGACCGAGGATCAGGCGGGTATGATTGCACGCGGCCTCGGCTGGAACTATCGCTTTGCCAAAGCCATCGATCTTTACAACGGCTCCTACGGCAATGCGTTTCTGACCCGTCATCCGATCAAGTCCTTTTCCGTAACACCGATCCCGCTCAAGGATCCGGAACCCGGTGAAGAACTGCCGCGCTGGCGAGAAGCACGTTGTGTCTTCCGTGCGGAGGTGGAAATTGACGGCGAAACGCTGGTCGTCTTCGGTTCGCATTTCGGCCTTTCTGCAAGTGAGCAGAAGTATGCCGTCGAGATCACGGGTGCACTGCTGGATGCGGAATCAAAACCGCATGTGTTCATGGGTGACCTCAACATGGAGCCGGACAACCCGATCCTCGCACCGATCTTTGCACGTATGAAGGACGCATCGACGGTCATGCCCGAGCCGAAGCTGTCCCATATCTCCGACAACCCGACCGTCAAGATCGACTATGTCTTTGTTTCGGACGGCATCACCGTGCATGATGCGGATATCCCGGCGTCCCTGATCTCCGATCATCGGCCGCATTGGGCGGAAATTGAATTTTAAGAAACATGAACCTGTCGCGGGAATTGAACTGCCCCGACAGGTTTTTCCTTTTTTAGGATACGCAGGAAAACATGAAAGTGACTGTGTCTGCATAGAATTGTCCCAAACATAAAAAGAAAGGACGATGGATATGCGCACAACCATACAGCGGGAGCGGGGACTGACGGAAGCAGAAGTGACGGAGAGCCGCACAAAATACGGGAACAATGCACTGCCGCGTGCTGCCGGTACTCCGTTTATCAAAAAGTTTTTGGGGGGCTTTTCCGATCCGATCATCCGGATCCTGCTCGGTGCACTGGGGCTCAACTGCCTGTTTCTGTTCAAAACCTTTGATGTCTTTGAAACGGTCGGAATTGCTGCGGCGATTCTGTGTGCGACGCTGATCTCAGCTTTGTCCGAGCGCGGCGGAGAGCAGGCTTTTGCCCGTCTTGCGGAAGAGGCACAGTGCACGGTCTGCCGTGTCCGCCGTGACGGTGAGGACAAAACGGTGTCCATCGATGCGCTTGTCGTTGGGGATACCGTTTATCTTTGCGCCGGAGATAAAATTCCGGCTGACGGTGTGCTGACCGATGGGATGCTGCGCATCTCACAGGCTGCACTCAACGGAGAGGGAGCGGAGCAAACGAGAACGCCATACCGTGACCGTGCGGTCACAGACTGGAAGCCTGACGACACACGGCTGCTTTTGCGCGGAGCTGTCGTGACATGGGGTGAGGGGCGGATGCGCGTCTGCCGTGTCGGCGCAAATACGCTGTACGGAACCATCAGCGGTGAGCTGCAGCAGGACGGGCGCGAGAGCCCGCTGAAAACACGGCTTTCAGTGCTTGCGCGGCAGATGTCGCGCGTCGGCATTGTCGCGGCGGCCGGCGTCGGGCTTTCATATCTTGTGAATACCTTTTTCCTTGATGTCGGATGTTCCTTTGCGGGAACACAGCAGCTGCTGTCTGATCCTGCATTTGTTTTTTCGGCGCTGACGCATGCGCTGATGCTGGCGGCAACCACGGTTGTCATGGCGGTTCCGGAGGGTTTGCCGATGATGATCTCCGTTGTTCTGTCTGCCAATATCCGCCGTATGCAGCGTGACCGTGTTCTGGTACGCAAGCCGGTCGGTATTGAAACGGCGGGCTCGATGGATCTGCTGTTCTGTGACAAAACGGGGACTCTGACCTGCGGCAGACCTGTGGTGTCCGGAATTGTCACGGCATGGGATTCCTATCCGTCGTATTCCGTTTTCCGTGCAAAAGCGCCGTCGGCTGCTGCCCGATATGCCGTAAACTGTGCATGCAATACACAGAGCCGTCCGACAAAGCAGGGGGGAACGGTCCGGGCGGATGGCGGTAATGCCACCGACCGCGCGCTTCTCGATTCGATCCTGTCTCACGGCCGTCTGCCGGACGGATTGCCGGGCGAGGAGGCAATCGGAGAACGGATCCCGTTTGATTCGGCAAAGAAATACGCGAGTGCGACGGTCGGCGGTGTCACTTATATCAAGGGTGCACCGGAGATCGTGCTGCGGAATGTTCGTCTTGCATATGATAGGGACGGGAGTTGTATTCCGCTCGACCGTGAGCGTCTTGCGCGGCAGATATCCGCGATCACCGAAAAGGCGGGGCGCGTGATTGCTGTATGTACGGAGGAGCGCGGGGAGCGGGTGTTTTTGTGTCTGGTCTCTATCCGTGATGATCTGCGCCCGGATACACGGCGTACGGTGAAGCAGCTGCACGGTGCAGGGATCCGTGTGATCATGATGACCGGAGACAGCCGTGAGACGGCGGCTGCCATTGCGCGGGAGGCCGGAATCATGCGCGGTACGGATCCGCTTTGCCTGACCTCGGATGATCTGAAGGGGATGGATGACGGTGCGGTGCGTGCATGTCTGCCCCGGCTGTGTGTTGTCGCCCGTGCTTTGCCGCAGGACAAGAGCCGGCTGGTGCGACTTGCTCAGCAGGCCGGGCATGTGGTCGGCATGACGGGTGACGGTGTCAACGATGCACCGGCACTCAAATGCGCCGATGTCGGCTTTGCGCTTGGCGGCGGTACGGAGGTGGCACAGGAGGCCGGGGATATTGTCATCCTCGACGATACGCTGTCCTCCATATCCCGCGCGGTGCTCTATGGAAGAACGATCTTCAAAAGCATCCGTAAATTCATTATGTTCCAGATGACAACGAATCTGTCTGCGGTTGGTATTTCACTTCTGTGTCCGCTCTTCGGTGTCGATGCACCGATCACCGTCCTGCAGATGCTGTGGATCAATCTGATCATGGATACGCTCGGATCGCTTGCCTTTGCGGGAGAGGGACCGTCGGAGGAAACAATGCGGCAAGCGCCGAAAGCGCCGGATGAGCCGATCATGAACGCATACATGGTGCGCCGCATCGCATGGATGGGCGCGTATCTGCTGGCGCTGTGTCTGTGGTTTGTCCACAGCGACAGCATGCGGTATCATTACGGATTTGACACGGAACCGACGCGGTTTCTCGGCGCCTTCTTTGCGCTGTTCATCTTTGCGGATATCGCCAATTCCGTTTCCGCTCGGACCACGCATATCAATCCGTTTCATCGCCTTGGTGCAAACCGTGCCTTTGTCGTGATCTTTTCGTTTATCATCACCGCGCAGTTCTGTATGCTATATTTCGGGGGCGCGGTTTTCCGTACCTGCCCGCTGACACCCGGTGAGCTTGCCGTCATTCTCATCCTCGCCGCTACCGTTCTGCTCTGGGGCGTGCTCGTCAAGGCTGTGCTTACGCTGCGATACAGAAACAGTTCTGTATAGCTTCCCTCAAAAACAACAGGTGCCGCAGAATAGGATGATCTGCGGCACTGATTTGTGTTATGAGTAAAAATCGTGACAGCCGATGGAGAACAGCGCCTGTCGGTTGTTGACAATCCAGAAATTCGATGCCTGCCGCGGGTCAAGGAAGTACAGCGCATCCTCGGAGATGCGGCATCCGTCCAGCGTCAGCTTGGCCGCGATGATGCTTTCTTCCGACGGTGTCTTGTAAATGGCACCGTTGGCCGTCGGTGTGAACTGCACACCCCATTTGCGGTCGAAGATGACCCCGTATACCGTGTTCGGGAACTGTGGGGAGGAGACGCGGTTCATGACGACCGAGCCGACCGCGAGCTGACCGCGCAGAGGCTCCGCACCGGATTCCGCATAAATGATGCGCGACAGCCAGTATACGGTGTCGGCGTTGTAATGGCGATCTCCTGCGGTGATCGTGCCTGTGCCGCGCATGATCTCAACGGCATGGCGTGAGGCATTCCAGTAGACCGTGCCGCCCATTGCACGGACGGCGGAGCGCAGCGGCACATAGGTCACACCGTTGACGAGTGTGTTCTCGGGCGGATATTGTCCCGACAGCGCAAGATAACGACCGTTTGCGGTGAGATAGCATGCACCGGGCTTGGCTGTCAGTAAAAGGGCATCGGTTCTGACAACAGCGCAGCCGTTCTGTGTATCCCAGTAAACAGCGGGGTTGTCGAGCATCTGCCCCGCGAGCGTACGCAGAGGCAGATACGTCACGCCGTTTTCGATGATGTATGCATCCGTCGGACAGCGGACCCCGTCTATGTACACCGGTACTGCGGCATACGGGATGTGCTGCATGTCGGTTTCGGAAATCACGGCCGGCGTTTCATGTGCCGATACGGGTTGGCACAGCGACGGAAGCAGTGTGAGGGTGAGCGCGGTAAGGAGCGCGGCGATACGTCGTCGGATGCGACGGTTGTTTTTGTGTTTCAGTTTCATATCTTTCGTCCTTTCATCTTGTTTCACTGTTCGGGTCGGATACGGCTTGGGTACGTGAGATGGAAGTGAACACTTCGGTTTCCATTATACAGCATTTCACAAACACATGCAACCCACAAAATCCGGAAAAACAGGGAAAATATGGCAGCTGCGGCACAGATCACGCCTTGACAAACGCCTGCCTCTGCGGTATAATACTGTCAGTAAAGCATGCATCACAATCATGAAAAAGAGCGATACAAATGAACAAATACGAACTTTTATCCGATATCATTGCCCCTCTGCTGTACTGGTATCCTGGCGCGGCACGCGATCTTCCGTGGCGGCGCGAGCCGACACCGTACCATGTATGGATCTCGGAAATCATGCTCCAGCAGACGCGCGTGGAGGCAGTCCGTGGCTACTACGAACGCTTCCTTGCCGCATTTCCGACGGTTGCCGATCTTGCCGCAGCAGACGATGACAGGCTCAATAAGGTCTGGCAGGGGCTCGGCTATTACAGCCGCGCACGTAATCTGAAAAAAGCGGCGGTCATGCTGATGGACGCATTCGGCGGGGAATTGCCGGCTGACCATGCGGCATTGCTGACGCTGCCGGGCATCGGTGCGTATACGGCAGGTGCCATCGGTTCCATTGCTTTCGGTCTGCCGACACCGGCGGTCGATGGCAATGTTCTGCGTGTGGTACAGCGCGTGTGCGCCGACAGGCAGGACATCATGAAGCAATCCACAAAAGACGCGGTGACATCCGCGCTTGCCGCCGTTTATCCGCAGACACCGGAGGAGGCAGGTATGATGACACAGGCGCTGATGGAGCTCGGAGCGACGGTTTGTGTGCCGGGCGGTGCGCCGCATTGTGACGAATGTCCGCTCGCTTCGCTGTGCCGTGCCCATGCCGCAGGTGAAGAAACGGCATATCCCGTGAAAGCGCCGAAGCGTGCACGGACAGTACAGGCACGCACAGTGTATCTTCTGCGCTGTGACGGGCGGTATGCAATCCGCCGCCGCCCCGAAACAGGATTGCTCTCCGGCCTCTGGGAATTTCCGAATACGGACGGCATACAGGATGCCGCACAGGCGGCAGAGTGCCTTGCACGGTGGGGCCTGACAGCACAAAGCATTGCGCCGATCGCACCAGCCAAGCATATTTTCACGCATATTGAATGGCATATGTCGGGGTATCTTTGTGATGTGGAGACACCCGGCGGCGGGTTTGTGTGGGTGTCGGCGGAGGCTATTGCCGGGCAGTATTCGATCCCGAGTGCGTTTGCGGCGTTTCTGCGTCTGCTCTGACGGAATGACAATTCCGGATTTCCGGAAAAGAATCCGCTGAAACGGTTGCAATTTCCGGCATTTGGGTGTATAATATCATTAATAAAATGTATTTTGCTGAATGCAAAAAAGGAGTACATGACAATGAGAAAACTGACAGCAGCGTTCCTTGCATTGGCCGTTCTTTGCAGCCTTTCGGCCTGCGGCGGCGACAAGGGCGTAAGTGAGGACACAAAAAACGAACTGCCTGCGCTTGAACAGCCCGGTGCGCTTGAAGAAACGGATCTGCTTGCTCTTGAGATGGAGTATGAGCAGCGCATCGCGGCCATGGACGAGGCGTTGAATGCCGCATATGAGTCCGGCGACGAAAATGCCATTATGGAAGCGGAAGCAGCAATGCAGGAACTGATTATGAAATACGATCGGTTCATGCAGGAACAGGCATCCGGCGGCAATGGCGGCAACGAAGCGGACGGTGACGATGAGATATATTATCCCATCGAGGATGAATGGGACGACGCAGGTTGGGAAGACGACGGCTGGGACGACGGCTATTCCATGGACGAGCTGTATGATGAAAGACTTTTTGACACCGACTGGTACCATATTTCCGAGGATGTCCGTACCTATCACATCAAACTGTACGGCCTCGGCGATTACCAGAAGGATGCGACCTTCTCCGTATACGATCCGAGAACCGATACGCAAGAATCCTACGGCTTCCTTGTGAGTGAGGGCTATATGGACGATCCGAACGATCCTACGGTCGCGATTGTATATACAACCGTGAATCCGACGTATGATGTCCATACAGGCGGCTCATATGCCGAGGAGATCTGGTATCTGGAATACATCGACGGTGACATGGAACTGCGTCGCTATACCATCGGTGAGCACGGCAAAGCCGGTGACTTCATCGATTCCATGCTTTTCACGACAACAACGCCGGGCTGATTAAGGAGAATGTGCCATGATGATCCGAGAATATACAAAATCCGAGTACCGCGGCTTTGACCGATACGATTTTCCGTTTGCAGGTCACAATGCTGTTGTGATTTTCCCGCATGAAGCACGGGCGGACGGCGCATGGGTCTGGCGTGCCGAGTTCCTCGGCGCGTTTGATTCGGTCGATGTGGAGATGCTGCGCCGCGGCTGGTATCTGGTGCATTACTCTGTTTCCGATATGTTCGGAAGTCCTGCATCTGTTGCGCTGATGAAGGCATTTTACGACTTTGTTGTTCCTGCGTTCGGTCTGAACGCCAAATGCGACATCTTCGGCTTTTCGCGCGGCGGGCTGTATTCGTTCAACTTTACCTGTGCGCATCCCGACTGTGTATCGACGCTGTATCTCGACGCACCGGTGCTGGATATGCGCGACTGGCCGTGTGCCCCGAAATATAATGGCGGCTTTGACTATCATGAATGTCCTGTGCAGTACGGCATGACACGCGAAGGATTTTTTGCGCGCCGTGATCTGCAGCCGGTCGACCGCATTTATGAGCTGACGGACACCGGTGTTCCCGTTGCACTTGTTGCAGGGGATGCTGACACGGTTGTTGACTTCCGCCGCAACGGACGACGTCTGTGTGATGCACTCTATTCTGCCGGATATGACTATATCGAAATCGTAAAACCGGGCTGCGATCATCACCCGCACAGTGTGGAAGATCCCACGCCGGTGGCTGATTTTATCGCATCTCACCGATAAGGCTGTGTAAATTTTCCGAATTTGATAAAAATTTCACTAAAAACTGCATTTTCCAAAAGAAAATCTCATTTTTCCCTTTACAATCGGGGGAAAATGTGATACAATATATAGGAATCCGGATAAATATGCAGCGATGGTTTTCGACGCGTATTTATACTGAAAATTTTTTAGGAGGATACACTCACATGGCAAGAAAGAAAATATCCATGGACGGTAACCAGGCTGCCGCTCACGTAAGCTACGCGTTTACTGAAGTTGCAGGTATTTACCCGATCACTCCGTCCTCCCCTATGGCTGACTACGTTGACCAGTGGTCCGCACAGGGTCTGAAGAACATTTTCGGCACCCAGGTAAAGGTCGTCGAAATGCAGTCTGAAGCAGGTGCGGCAGGTACCGTTCACGGTTCTCTCGCAGCAGGTGCTCTGACTACCACCTACACCGCATCTCAGGGTCTTCTTCTGATGATCCCGAACATGTACAAGATCGCAGGTGAACTTCTCCCCTCCGTCTTCCACGTTTCCGCACGCTGCGTTGCTTCCCACGCGCTGAACATCTTCGGTGACCATTCCGACGTTTACGCTTGCCGCCAGACCGGTTTCGCTATGATGGCAGGCTCCAACCCGCAGGAAGTCATGGACCTCGGTGCTGTATGTCATCTGGCAGCAATCAAGGGCCGCGTTCCGTTCATCAACTTCTTCGACGGCTTCAGAACTTCTCACGAAATTCAGAAGATCGAAGCTTGGGATTTTGTAGACCTGAAGGAAATGACCGACATGGATGCAGTTGCTGCATTCCGTGCACACGCCCTCAACCCCGAGCATCCCGCTCTCCGCGGTTCCGCTGAAAACGGCGATATCTTCTTCCAGCACAGAGAAGCTTGCAACAAGTTCTATGCTGCACTTCCCGCTGTTGTTGAAGAATACATGGACAAGGTCAATGCAAAGATCGGCACTGACTATAAGCTGTTCAACTACTACGGTGCTCCGGACGCTGACCGCGTTATCATCGCCATGGGTTCTGTCTGTGACGTCTGCGAAGAAGTCATCGACTACATGAACGCGCACGGCGAAAAGGTCGGTCTTGTCAAGGTTCGCCTGTACAGACCCTTCGTTGCTGAAAAGCTCATCGAAGCAATCCCCGCAACCGCAAAGAAGATCGCAGTCCTCGACAGAACCAAGGAACCCGGCTCCCTCGGCGAACCGCTTTACCTTGACGTTGTCACCGCACTCGCACAGGGCGGCGTAAAGGCTACCATCGTCGGCGGCCGTTACGGTCTGGGCTCCAAGGATACCACTCCGGCATCCATCTTCGCAACCTACGAAAACCTCACCCTCGATGCTCCGAAGAACAACTTCACCATCGGTATCGTTGACGACGTCACTGGTCTTTCCCTCGATGAAAAGCCCGCTCCCGATACCGCTGCTGAGGGCACCATCTCCTGCAAGTTCTGGGGTCTCGGCGGCGACGGTACTGTCGGTGCAAACAAGAACTCCATCAAGATCATCGGTGACCACACCGACAAGTATATCCAGGCTTACTTCCAGTACGACTCCAAGAAGACCGGCGGTATCACCATTTCTCACCTCCGCTTCGGCGACAAGCCCATCAAGAGCCCGTACTACATCAACAAGGCAAACTTCGTTGCGTGCCACAACCAGTCCTACCTCAACAAGTATGACATGGTTTCCGACATCAAGCCGGGCGGTACCTTCCTGCTTGACTGCCAGTGGTCCGCTGAAGAACTCGACGAGCATCTGCCCGCTTCCGTCAAGTCCTACATCGCAAACAACGATGTCAACTTCTATACCATCAACGCGACCTCCATCGCTATGAACCAGATCGGCAACGCAAAGGTTAAGAACACCGTTCTCCAGTCCGCGTTCTTCGCTCTGGCAAACATCCTTCCCAAGGACGAAGCTATCGAATACATGAAGAAGATGGCATACAAGTCCTACATCAAGAAGGGTCAGGCAATGGTTGACCTCAACTATGCCGCTATCGACGCAGGTGCAGACGCATTCGTCAAGATCGATGTTCCCGCTTCCTGGAAGGATGCAGGCACCGATGCTCCGAAGGCTGAACATACCGGCGCACGTGCTGACCTCGTTGACTTCGTCAACAAGGTTGTTGAACCCGTTGACGCAATGGCAGGCGACAGCCTCCCTGTTTCCGCATTTGAAAAGTATGCAGACGGTCAGTTCCCGCAGGGTTCTGCAGCATACGAAAAGCGCGGTGTTGCAGTCATGGTTCCCGCTTGGTATCCTGAAAACTGTATCCAGTGTAACAACTGTGCATTCGTCTGCCCGCACGCTGCAATCCGTCCGTTCGCTCTGACCGAGGAAGAAGCAGCAGCAGCACCGGCTGTCACCAAGTTCACCGCTAAGCCCGTTGTCAAGACCAACTACAAGTTCACCATGTCCATCAGCCCCCTCGACTGTATGGGTTGTACCCTCTGCGTAAAGGCTTGCCCTGTTACCGCAAAGGCTCTGAAGGACGCTACCGCTGCAGCAAACGAGCAGTATCCGGACGATCCCAAGAAGGCAGCAAAGGAAGCAGCAAAGATTGCAGCTCCCAAGACCGCAATCGCTATGGTTCCGCAGGCAGAAGAAGCTGCACAGCAGGAAGCATTCGACTGGACCGTTGCAAACGTTTCCGAAAAGAAGGAACTCATCAACGCGACCGTCAAGGGCTCCCAGTTCAAGCAGCCGCTGCTTGAGTTCTCCGGCTCCTGCGCAGGTTGTGCTGAAACCTCTTATGCACGCCTCATCACCCAGCTGTTCGGTGAAAGAATGTATATCTCCAACGCTACCGGTTGTTCCTCCATCTGGGGTGGTTCTGCTCCTGCAACTCCCTACACGGTTAATAAGGAATCCGGCCGCGGTCCCGCTTGGGCGAACTCCCTGTTCGAAGACAATGCTGAGCACGGTCTCGGTATGTACCTCGGTCAGAAGTCCATCCGTGAGAACCTGATCTCCAAGGTTGAAGAGATGGCTGCATCTGACAAGGCTTCCGACGAATTCAAGGCTGCTGCAAAGGCATTCCTCGACACCAAGGAAGACGGCAAGGCAAACGAAGCTGCTACCGCTGCTCTGATCGTTGAACTCGAAAAGGCTGCAGAAGCTGGCTGCCCGATCGCTCCGTCCATCCTCGAAGCAAAGTCCTACCTGTCCAAGAAGTCCGTCTGGATCTTCGGTGGTGACGGCTGGGCATACGATATCGGCTTCGGCGGTCTCGACCACGTCCTCGCTTCCGGCGAAGATGTCAACATCATGGTCTTCGATACCGAAGTTTACTCCAACACCGGCGGTCAGGCTTCCAAGGCTTCCAACATCGGTCAGGTTGCACAGTTCGCAGCAGCAGGTAAGGCAATCGGCAAGAAGAACCTTGCTGAAATCGCAATGTCCTACGGCTACGTCTACGTTGCACAGATCGCTATGGGCGCTGACATGAACCAGACCCTCAAGGCAATGACCGAAGCGGAAGCTTACCACGGTCCGTCCATCATCATCGCGTATGCTCCTTGTGAAATGCACGGTGTCAAGGGCGGTATGCAGAACTGCCAGGCTGAAATGAAGAAGGCTGTTGAAGCCGGTTACTGGCAGATGTTCCGCTACAATCCTGCTCTCAAGGCAGAAGGCAAGAATCCCTTCTCCCTCGATTCCAAGGAACCGACCGGCAGCTACATCGACTTCATCAAGTCCGAGACCCGTTACGCTCGTCTCGCTCAGTCCTTCCCCGAAAGAGCAGAAGCTCTGTTTGCAAAGGCAGAAGCTGCTTCCAAGGCGAAGTACGAAAGACTTACCAGATTCGTCAAGCTGTACGAAGAGAACTAATTCTTTTCTGTGTCGCATCGCTGGATAAAACAGCATAACGAAACCCCTCACATGTCAAAGTGTGAGGGGTTTTTGTCGCTATAAAAAACTCCGCACAGCGAACCGTGCGGAGTGAAGGTATCAATATTCAGATTATTCGATACCCTGATTTTCGATAACCTTGGTGTACAGATTGTCGAGAGATTTGAGAATTGCTTTTTCGGACTTTTCGTAGAAGGATGCGACGTTGTTGTTCTTGGTGCTCATCAGATCGTAGAAGCAGTAGAAGACCTTGCGGAAGTTGGTGTCAAAGCCGAGGTAGGTACCGCCGATGTCGATGACCTGCGTTGCGTAAATGATGTCGAGCATTTCCAGCGTCTCGGTATCGCGGGTGGACTTACCGCGAATCAGATCTTCGATGTATGCCTGCGTGACCGGTTTGCTTTCATATGCAAACTGCTCCAGCGCTGCGCCAACGAGCTCGGGACGCAGAATGGTTGTCGGAACACAGACGGAGGGCGACCAGACGTAGCTGCGATAGTTTTCCTGTGCCTCGTCATACTTGGGATTCGGGATTGCGCCGAATTCAATGTCAGCATCGCGCAGACCTGCCATATTGCCGGGAGCGGAAATGGTATACAGGGAAAGTCCCACGGAGAAGTTCTGGCGTTGTTCTTCGTCAACATGATGACGGAAGAAGCCCTGGCAGACAGCGGGATCGAGGAAGAAGTCGTAGGATCTGTTGAAGATATCAAGCATCTTGTCGCTCCAGAAGTTGAGCGTGATGCCATCATCGGTGTAGGTGGTCAGCTGGACACCGAGTGCAAACGGAATGTTGCCGAGTGCTTCGGTCAGGTCACCAGCATAGCCGGTTTTGTCATTGTAGTCCATCTTACCGTCACCGTTGACATCAATTGAGACCATGCGCGCCTGCTTGAGGAACACATCATACGTCCACTTGCCGTCACGAACCATCTGATAATGGTCGGGCAGATCGTATTCTGCGGCAATTTCCTTGTTGAAGAACATACAGGAGGGGGAGGTCAAAATGATGTCGCCGAAGCCGAAGTATGTTTCGGTACCGATACGGAACGTGTCGATCATGCTCTTGGACCACCACGGCGCGTCAAAATTGACATGAGGGAGGTTGTCCAGATTGTATACTGCATTGGATGTAGCATAATCGCTGTAGCCGTCAATACAGTGCGTGAAAACAAAGTCATAGGCATCGTCACCTGCCTGAACGGTCTTCAGCACGTCCTTGTGTGCAGAGCCGTCAGGACCCCATGCGGGTTCAGCGATTGTGAGATTCAGCGCTTCCTCGACATTTCTGAGACGGCGGAAGCAGGCATCGTCAACCGAGTCACCGGTTTCCTCTTCCGGGAAGTAATACTTTGCAACATTACCCCACTGGACAGAGAAAATACGCAGTTCATCACCGCCGAAGTCGAGGGCGGAGGTGTCGGGTGCGGGATAACCGGCTTCTGTGACAGCCTCGGTTGTCGCAGGAGCGGTATCAACAGCAGAGGTATCAACGGTGGTCTTGGCATCACCGCAGGAGGCGAGCGTAGCGATGAGCAGAAGTGCCGGTAAAACGTGTAAGTGTTTCATAACATAGTTCCTTTCTGTAAGAATGTTTTCATGTTGTGTATAAGTATACCACAGATTTGTGTAAATGTCAATAAAAAGAAAGCCTTTTCGACAGGCTTTCTGTGAATATGGTGAATGAAAAACGGATTTTTTCAATGCTTCAAAACGGAGAATGCCCATATCAGATTATGAATGCAGCTTGACGATCATGGTAACACACCCCGGTACGGCAGGATCGGTTTCCTGAATTATACCTTCGATGACCACACCAATAGGATCTCCAACCTGAAAATCCTGATAGGTCAAAGTGGTTCCGTCCTCCTGCATCAGTATTGTATCATCTGTTATGTACAAATCCAGACGTGCTCCTTTGTAGTAAAATGCATCCTCTGTCATGGTGACAATGAAGTTTCTGTGGGATTCATTCACGGTATCAATCTGAGCATAACAGGAAAATTCGATTTCGGCGGGATTAACAGCAGCGGTCTCTGTAACGGTTGTTTCTGCAGGGGTATCCACAGCAGCCGAGGTGGTTGCTGTCGTGTCTGCATTCTCAGCGGCAGCGATGGCGGTTGTCGGATTTTGTTCACTGACTGCGGCGTGGAAATCGGGAGATTCCGACGGTGCGGCGCAGGATAAGAGCAGCAATCCACAAAACAACAGCACAGCGTGAATACGAATATTATGAACTTTCATGGCAGCCTCCTGTTGATAAGTATTCTTTTTGTTTATTTTAGCAGACCGTTATGACATACGGATAAAAAAAATATGACTTGTTTGTTAAATCATAGCAAACAAGTCATATCAAAGATTACTTTACAACAATGTTGATGATCTTGCCGGGAACGAAAATTTCCTTGACTACGGTTTTGCCCTCAGTGAACTGAATCACCTTGGGTTCCTGCTTTGCAGCGGCAATGGCAGCGTCCTTTTCCATATCCTTGGGCAGATCGAGCGTTGCACGAAGCTTACCGTTGACCTGAACGGCATAGGTTACCGTTGCATCAACCGTCTTTGCTTCGTCCCATGCGGGCCACTCTGCGGCAGATGCAAAGTCCGTATGACCGAGCATTTCCCAGATTTCCTCACAGATGTGCGGTGCGAACGGGCAGAGGATGCGGACGAAGACGCCGAGCTCATCGCGGGTCAGCGTACCTGCATCGTAGATATCGTTGATGAGGGACATCATAGCGGCGATTGCCGTGTTGAACTTCATGTCCTCAATGTCCTGCGAGACCTTCTTGACGGTCTTGTGGAATGCGGATTCGAGCTTCGGCGTTGCACCCTCACCGACTGCCATGTCGGTCAGACCTGCAACACGGTCGAGGAAGCGCTTGACACCGCGGACAGAGGAATCGTTCCACGGGGTTGCGGAGCCGTATTCGCCCATGAACAGGACGTAGACACGCAGAACATCAGCGCCGTATTCATCGACGACATCATTCGGGTTGACGACGTTGCCCTTGGACTTGGACATCTTGTCGCCGTCCGGACCGAGAATCAGACCCTGTGCGGTACGCTTTGCATACGGTTCCTTGGTCGGAACAGCGCCGATGTCGTACAGGAAGTGATGCCAGAAACGGGAGTAGATCATATGACGGGTAACATGCTCCATACCGCCGTTATACCAGTCGACAGGCAGCCAGTATTCGAGTGCTTCCTTGGAGGCGAGTGCTTCTTCGTTGTGCGGGTCACAGTAGCGCAGGAAGTACCAGGAGGAGCCTGCCCACTGCGGCATTGTATCGGTTTCGCGCTTTGCAGCACCGCCGCACTTCGGGCAGGTGCAGTTGACAAACGATTCGACCTTGGCAAGCGGAGACTCGCCGCCTTCACCGGGTTCAAACTGATCCATGTTCGGCAGGCGCAGCGGCAGTTCTTCATAGGGAACACCGACCATACCGCAGCTCGGGCAGTGAACGATCGGAATCGGTTCGCCCCAGTAACGCTGACGGTTGAACGCCCAGTCCTTCATCTTGTACTGAACGCCTTTTTCGCCGACACCCTTGCCTGCGAGGAAGTCGAGCATTTTTGCGATGGCTTCCTTCTTGGTGGTGATGCCGTTGAGGAACTCGGAGTTGACCATCTCGCCATCCCCTGTGTAAGCGGCTTCTTCGATGTTGCCGCCTTTGATAACTTCGATAATGTCGATACCGAACTTCTTTGCGAAGTCATAGTCACGTTCGTCATGTGCAGGAACCGCCATAATCGCGCCGGTACCGTAACCCATCATGACATAGTCGGAGATGAAGATCGGGATTTCACGGCCGTTCGCCGGGTTGATGGCAGTCAGACCCTCGATGCGGACACCGGTCTTGTCCTTGACAAGCTGGGTACGCTCAAATTCGGTCTTCTTTGCGCACTCTTCCTTGTATGCATTCAATGCGTCGATGTTGGCAATCTTATCAGCATACTTTTCGATGATCGGATGCTCGGGCGCGATGACCATGAAGGTAACGCCGAACATCGTGTCGGGACGGGTGGTGTAAATACGCAGGGAATCGTCGGTATCCTTGATGGCGAAGTTAGCAAATGCACCCTCGGAACGGCCGATCCAGTTTTCCTGCTGGAGCTTGACATTGGGCAGATAGTCTACTTCATCCAGACCGAACAGCAGCTTGTCCGCATATTCAGTGATGCGCAGATACCAGACGTCCTTGGACTTCTGGATGATATCGGAGTGGCAGATGTCGCACTTACCGCCCTGGGAGTCCTCGTTGGACAGAACGACCTTGCAGGACGGGCAATAGTTGACGAGCGTGGTTGCGCGGAAGACCAGGCCTTCGTCGAAAATCTTGCGGAAAATCCACTGTGTCCACTTGTAGTAGCCCTCTTCGGTTGTATCGACAACGCGGGTCCAGTCAAAGCCGAAGCCGACGCGCTTCAGCTGGGAGGTGAAGTTGGCAATGTTGGTATCGGTGACCACGCGCGGATGGGTATTGGTCTTGATGGCGTAGTTTTCCGTCGGCAGACCGTATGCGTCAAAGCCGATGGGGAACAGGACATTGTAGCCCTGCATACGGCGCTTGCGGGAGACGACCTCCAGACCGGAGTATGCCTTAATGTGGCCGACATGCCTGCCGGCACCGGACGGGTAGGGGAATTCGACCAGACCGTAGAATTTCTTCTTGGAATGATCTTCAGACGCGTGGAAAATACCGGCTTCTTCCCACTTGTCCTGCCATTTTTTTTCAATGCTTAAAAAATCGTGTTTCATGGTGTTGTGTTTCTCCTTATTTCAGTAATGCGGAAATGTCAATGTTCGGGGAATCGGACCAGAGTTTTTCGAGGTTGTAGAAATCACGGGTTTCGCGCTGGAAGATGTGCACAAGCACAGAGCCGTAGTCAATGATGATCCACGAGCCTTCGTTGTAGCCCTCCATGCGAAGATAGTCGACCTTGGCAAGTCCCATTTTGTATTCAAGCTCGCCAGCGAGCGCCTTGACCTGCGTGTTGGACGTACCGGTACAGAGAACAAAGTAATCGGCGACGATGGTCTGATCGTAGACTTCCAGAACCTTGATATCCTGTGCCTTATGTGCGTCAAGCAGTGCGACAATGGCATCTGCCCAATCCTTGGGTTCAGCGGCAGACAGATCGGGCATTTTTGTTTCACCGTTTTCGGTTTCGGTGATGATCGTGTTTTCCATATCCATATTCATTCCATTCCTTTCTTTGGGTCAGCGGAAAACAAAAAGCGCTTTGTCTGTTTGTTATCCAAAGACCTGATTGATAACAAAGAGACGAAAGCGCATATACGCATCCGCGGTACCACTCTTTTTCACCTTTTTGGGGGTGCACTTCGGGTGACAGACGCACCCTTGACCCGTTGACGGGGGTAACCGGACGCCGCTGCATTCCGGTGTGTATCCGGACTCTGACAGCGTCTGCTCCGCGGCGAGTTCAATTCCATACCCTGTGTCTTGCACCGACCGACACCTCTCTGCTGGGGCATTGGGAACCTACTGCTCCGCATCATTGCATTTGAGATAATATACAATTATTATATCACGCATGCGCGTTTTTGTCAAGGGATATTCCAAGAATTGTTGCGGAAAATGCTTGAAATTTCGGGGAATTCCGGATGTTTCAGTTTGTGTTCAAGGCAATGGAGACACCGTTTTCGGCAATGCCCGAGGCGCTGGAAACTGCGGCTGTCAGATAAGTCTGATAATAGGTAAGCATGGACGAACGTGCGGTGTTGGTCAAACGGTAATCGCGGTCAAAGAGCTTGCCGTCAACGGCTGTCTGATAGACGTTGAGGTGGTTGTTGACAACCTCCCAAACGCCTTGCCGCGACAAAACATAGTACCACGCACCGCTCGTTCCGTATTCCCGGCAGTCTGTTCCCGGCAGTGTCAGAAACGAAACGCGGGACAAATCGACCTTCTGCGCACTTTTAGCAAAGTACAGAAGATCGGACGGGGAGAGGCTGGTGGACAGGTTGACGGCTGCTGTTTTGAGCAGGGCAGGCAGCTGCAGTACAGAGACTTCCTTGACTTTCTGCAGAAGGGCTGTCAGAAACAGCTTCTGCGCGTCGACACGGCCGAGATCTCCGCGGACATAGCCGGAACGAAACCGCACCAGACCCTCTGCCTGTGCGCCGTTCAGCAATTGTTCTCCGGCGGACAGGTGAATGGACAGATTCTGCGCGGGATCCTCGTAATCCATGTCGCACGGAACGGTTACTGTCACGCCGCCCAGCGCGTCCACCGCATCCCGGAACGCCGCCAGATTGCAGAGAATCCAATGATCGATCTGAATACAGAGCGTTTGCTCAAGCGTCTTGCAAAGCAGCTCCATCGCATCGTCATCCACGGAGGAGGAGCCGTTTTTCTTTGCGGCATTGCGCTTTTTTGCCCACAGTGCATTGATCTTTCCGCCGTCGAGGTAGGTGTCGCGCGGAATCTGAACGACGGATGCGGCACCGTTTTTCGTATCAAAGGAGACGAGCATCAGCACATCGGTGTTGTATGCCGCCGCATCGCGTCCGACGCACAGAATGTTGTGTACACCGTCGCGCCGCCGGTACAGTACAGCTTCTGCGGGTGCTTCTGTCTGTACAGGGGATGTTGTGACTGCGGGGGTACCGTCCGATGTTGTGAGGACAGCATCTGTTATCGGGTTCGTTTGCTGCGGTGCGGTGGCAGGCGGGTGTTCCTGCGCTGGCGATTCTGCCGTCTGCTGCATATCCGTGACCTGAGTATCAGCGGGCGGATTCTGCAGAAACGGCGGAACCTCTGCGCGCGGCAGGGATGGGATATAGAACACCCCGTAAAGATACGTCAGCCAGATACAGAACGCACACAGCAGGCTGAGAAACAGCCACGGGAAGCGCCGGGGCGCGGGGGTCTTCTGCTTCTTCATCGGTGTGGGATCTGGGGCGCCGCATTCTGGATATCGCCTGCGGTCACGGTTCCGCTGTCTGCGGCATCGGACAGGAATACGGCGGAGATATACGGAGCATCGCTGGTGAATTTTCTGGAATTTGACAGGAATACTTCTCGGGTGATCTCACGCTCATAGACGTTGAACTGTTCGTTGACGATCTTCCGGACGGTTTCGGCGTACATGACATAGTACGATGCGCCTGTATCCGGATTGATGACACCGCCGCCGGGCAATGTCGTGAACGTCACACGATCCATATCAACGGAGAAGGCATTCTTTGCAAAATACCCGATCTCGGCTGCGGTCAGGTCAGTTGTGACATACTGCAGCGCGGTCTTTGCGATGTTGACTGCGGTGGATAAATCGAGCTTTGTCTTGACCTGATTGGCAAGTGCGGTCAAAAACAGCCGCTGTGCAGAGATGCGTCCGATATCCCCCTCCAGATAACCGGAACGGAAGCGGACAAACTGTTCGGCCTTTTCGCCGTCAAGATGCTGATAGCCGGCCTTCAGATGGATATAGAGATCCTGTTCCGGATCTTCGTAATCCATGTCAAACGGAACCTCCATGTCGACGCCGCCGATGGCATCGATGATCTCACGGAAGCCTGCGGTATCCATGCAGACATAGCGGTCCAGCCGGATGCAGAGGCCGTTTTCAATAAATGACGCCATCGCTTCGATCGCATCGCGGTAGCGCTCCGCTCCGCGGGAGGCGGACCGGTTATAGGAAGCGGCAAAATATGCGTTGAGCTTGTGATAACTGGAACCGACGTTGATATAGGTGTCGCGCGGCAGAGACAGCACATGCAGATTCTGTTCTGCGACATCGTAGCTGACAACCATGATGACATCGGAGAGATTTGCCGCACGGTCGACACCAAGAACAAGGAAATTGTAGATATCGTCGCGCCGCTCATAGCTGTCGGAAATAACAGGCGCCTGCAGTGCGGTATCGGTAAGATCGCCGGTTATAAGATCATCAGTGCCGAGTGAGCCGTTTGTGTCGGTGCCTTCCTCCACACGCCAGAACGGCGGCGGATCGTCATCGACGGACGGTTCATACAGCAAAAAATATGCAACCAGCCCGACAATGAGCAGCAGCAGCACGGCGAATACGCTGACAACTGTAATCAGCAGACTGCGCTGACGGCGTCTTCGGCGGACAAGATCGCGGTAAATGGCGATGGTCTCCTCGTCCATATCGTCCGAGGACAGAGGGCGCGTATCGTAATCGTTTACAGGGGTATCCGGCATTGGCGGAGCGGGGAAGTCGCGGCCGTCGTCCGGTGTGTCTGTACCGGAATAGGTGCTCATAGACGGATCGTAATCGATGCCGGTTATGGGGGCGTCTCCCAGCTCCTCAAAGCAGGCGGGATCCGGCAATATGACCGTCTCGTTCTCGGAGGAGTTCTGTGACAGGATCTGTTCTGCCGCATCGGCTTTTTTCAGAACATTTTCGCCTGTGGTGAGCGGCTGTGCGGCAGGTGCGGGTGTCGGTGCAGCATCGGGAGAAATATGTGTAGGGGTGGGCGCAGGTACAGCAGCAGGGGATGCTGCCTGTACGGCGGTTTCTTTCGCGGCGCGTTTCTGCGCTTTGAGCTCGGTCAGGCGTTCTATCAGAGCATTGACCTGCTCATCGGACAGCTGATCGAGTGGGACCGTGGTCAGCGGCTGCAGTGACTGCAGAAGCTGTTCGCGGTCATCGGGGGTCGGTGTTTGCCGGTTTGGAGTTGTTTCCATTCTCATTCACGCCTTTCGGAATCCGGGGGGCGGAGCAGGATCGGGAGATCCCGCAATGTTTCAGTGTGCGGATGCAAACAGCAGCGCATTACGCGCAGCGGTCGTATTTGCATCAATGGGCGCATGCTGCTCAAGTAAATCACGGATGGTCATGTCAAAGGAGCACAGAAGTGTGTTGTCCAGATGACGGAGCAGCGCTTGCGCGGAAGTGTTGTGCGCATCGAGCGGGTCGTAGAAGCTGTGCCGCAGGGTCACGCAATCGGCAAAGGTGCGCGTTTCCTCAATATAATCGGCAAGGTATAAAAGCTTGCCGATCAGGCTCATCTGTGCCGCGCCGGTCGTATGTGTTCGGATCGCATCACAGACGGCATCGTCGACAATACAGACGTTGATTGCATCATTGATGACCTCCCGTGCAAGCGGCGGTGCGGTTTTCGCATGCAGAACCTTCGGTGCGGACAGTTCCATATCCGAGAGCGGAATACGGTACTTTGCAGCAAGTGCGGCATGCTCGTCCGGTGTTTTCTCTTTGGTGATATCATGGCACAGAGCGGCAATGCGGAGCTTGTAAGCATCTTCTTCTCCCATCAGCGTGGGATAAGCGGAGAACAGTGCGCCGAGCGCACGGCATTCACGCTCCACGGCATAGGTGTGCGCAAGACGTTTGCCGGAAATGAACTGCGGGATCATGCCGGCGACGGTTTCAATCACGGAATCGTTGTATAAAGACACTGGTTTCACCTCTCATGCACGGTACAGACCGTGCGCGTCAATGTATTCACGTACCGTCGGCGAAAGCAAACCGTCGGTTGTCTCGCCCCGGGCGATGCGCGCACGGATCTCCGTTGAGGAAATAACGAGCGGATCAAATGCGGGCAGATACACCGGTGTGCCGTATGCCGCACGGTAATGCTGTGCGGCATCACCGATGGCGCGGATGGCTGCGGGATCGTCGTCGCGGCACAGACAGCAGATCTTTGCCATGCGCAGAATGTCATCGCCGCGGTACCAGCGCTCCAGCGTCAGAAACATGTCTGTACCGCAGAGCATCGTGATGTCCTGCGATTCATTGGAAAAATGCTCCAGCGTCAGAACGGTATAGCTTTTTCCGCCGCGTGTCTGTTCATAATCGGAGATCACGATGCGTTCATCTGCATACGCCGGCTCTGAAAATGCGAGCTTCAGCATCTGAAGCCGATCCTCGGGTGTGTCCGCCTGCGATGCAGCCTTGTGCGGCGGTATTGCGGTCGGCAGAATATACAGCCGGTCAAGGGCACAGGCATCGAGAAACGCGTGCGCCGCGCGGATGTGACCGAGGTGCACAGGGCCGAAGGTACCGCCGTAAATACCGAGCTTCATTTTACTTGATCGCGCCAAGGTCGATCTTGCGGTTCTTTTCCTTGGAGGAAACGCGGAAAAGAACGAATTTCGTACCGATGACCGTGACGACCTCGGCGCCGACCGCTTCTGCAATCTCCTCGGCGGCCTCCCGCGGCAGATATTCGGCGTTGTCGAGGACGCGAAGCTTAATGAGCTCGCGTGCATCGAGTGCGTTGGAGATCTGATTGCACATTTCCTCGGAAATGCCGCCCTTGCCGATCTGGAAAATGGTATCGATCTGCGACGCCATGGATCGCAGATATGCTCTTTGTTTGCTTGTCATAATTACCTCAAATTATAAAGTGGGGAAAATTTCCTTGAAAACAGCAATGAATTTTGCCATTGCGTTTGCACGGTGGGAAATCTGATTTTTTTCCTCGGGTGTCATTTCTGCATAGGTTTTGTCAAACGGCGCGTAATAGAACAGCGGGTCATAGCCGAAGCCGCCGTTCCCGCGGTATGCATGCAGGATCGTACCGGGGCATTCGCCGCGGCAGATGATCGGTGCATGCGTATCATCCGGGAATGCGCATGCGATGACGGAGACAAACTGCGCCGTACGACGCTCGTCCGGGACATCCTTGATGTTTTCAAGGAGCAGCATGTTATTTTTGTGGTCGTCGCCGTGTTCGCCGGAGTAGCGTGCGGAATAGACACCGGGTGCACCATCCAGCGCATCAACCGCAAGACCGGAGTCGTCGGCGATGCCGATATATCCCATTGCGGCAACGGCTTTTGCCTTAATGAGTGCATTTTCCTCAAATGTGCTGCCGTCCTCCTCGATGTCACCGACAAATCCGATGTCGTCCAGCGACAGGATCTCGATCGACGGATCAATGGGGGAGATAAATGCGTAAAGCTCTTTGATCTTATGTGCGTTTCTGGACGCAAGTACAATTTTCATATGCCGTTCCTCTTATTCCTCAAATCATAGCCAAAGCAATGTTCTCATTCCTCAAAGCATTACCAAAGCAAAGTTCTCATTCTTCAAAGCATAGCCAAAGCAATGTTTTCATTCTTCGAAGCATAGCCAAAGCAATGTTTTCATTCTTCAAACATTGCTTTTACAAATTCATCCGCGTGGAAGACCTGCAGATCGTCCATCTGCTCGCCGACACCGATGAATTTGACGGGGATGTCGAGCTCACGCTTGATGGAGAAGACGATACCGCCCTTGGCTGTGCCGTCGAGCTTGGTCAGAACAAGACCGGTGATATCAGCCGCATTCTTGAACTCGGATGCCTGGATGACGGCATTCTGACCGGTGGTTGCATCAAGGATCAGCAAGGTTTCCCGTGCTGCATCCGGCAGCTCCCGGCTGATGACGCGGTTGATCTTTGCAAGCTCGTCCATCAGATTCTTCTTGTTGTGCAGACGTCCTGCCGTGTCGACGATGAGGACATCGGCACCGCGGCTCTTTGCGGCGCTGACAGCATCATAAACGACCGACGCCGGGTCGGAGCCCTCATCATGACGGATCAGCTCTACGCCGACGCGGTCTGCCCAGACGGCGATCTGGTCGATGGCTGCGGCACGGAAGGTATCGGCGGCAGCAAGCATCACCTTTTTGCCGTCTTTTTTCAGCAGATTTGCGATCTTGGCAATGGATGTGGTTTTACCGACGCCGTTGACACCGATGACGAGGACAACAGACGGCGTGGTGGACAGATTGAGCGGCTCACCCTCTCCGATCATTTCAGCGAGAATCTGCATCAGCGCAATGCGCGCCTGCTCCGGTTCTGTGATCTTATCGCGGCGAACGGCCTCCTGCAGTGATTCGAGAATCTGCTCCGTTGTGCCGACACCAACGTCGGAGGTGATCAGAATCTCCTCCAGCTCCTCATACAGATCGTCATCAATGACAGTGTAACGGGAGAACAGGGATGTGACCTGCTTGAATACGGCTTCCTTGGTCTTTTTCAGACCTTCCTTGAGTTTTTCAAAAAATCCCATATGTGTATCCTTTGATTCTTATTTTAAGTTATCCTGAAATTTTGCGACTTCATCGGCACCGATGGACAGTACCGTGGAGATGCCGCGTTCGACCATCGTGACACCGTACAATCGGTCTGCGACCTCCATGGTGCCGCGTCTGTGCGTGATGACGATGTACTGGGTACGGTCTGCGTTCTTATGCAGATAATCGGCAAAGCGGTCGACGTTGACCTCGTCCAGTGCTGCCTCAATCTCATCAAGAATGCAGAACGGGGACGGGTTGACCTTAAGCAGGGCGAAGTACAGCGCAATTGCGACGAATGCCTGCTCACCGCCGGACAACAGCATCAGATTTTTGATGATCTTACCGGGCGGTGCGACGTTGATCTCGATTCCGGATTCGAGAATGTTGTCCGGTTCCGACAGGATCAGCTCCGCATGACCGCCGCCGAACAGTTCACGTAAGACGATCTGGAAGTGGTGGTTGATCTGGCGCATAGCCTCGGAGAAGCGTGTACGCATCTCACCCTCAAGCCCGAAGATGATCTCGGCAAGATCGGTCTTCGACTTGGTCAGATCCTCGACCTGCGCGGTCATAAAGTCGTAGCGCTCCTTGACCTGTGTGTATTCTTCAATTGCGGCAACGTTGACCGGTCCCAGTGCTTTGATCTTCGATCGCAGGGCAGACAGGCGCGATGCGGTTTGTGTGCGGGTCTCCTCGGTGACGGCGGGATAGCCGAGCAGGGCTGCGGCAGAATACGTCAGTTCATATTCGTCCCAGAGCGCGGTCACCTTCTTGTCCTGCTCATTCTGCGCCTGACCGAGCTTGTTTTCCTGCTTGGTCAGCTGGCGGAACTGCAGCTCCTTGGTGTGCGTCTGTTCTTTGATCTGTGCACGGAGTGCTGCTGCTTTCTGTTCACAGTCGAGGGTCATGGCGCGGTATTGTCTGGTCTGCTCCTCGGTCTCGGCTGCCGCGGTTTCCTTTTCGGCGATGACGCGCCGGTTGTCGCGGATCTGATTCTCATATGCGGTACGCCGTTCGGTCAGGGATGCATTTTCCTGTCCGAATGCCTCGGTACGGGTGCGGATGGCGGCAATGGTCTGTTCGTCCGCCTGCACAGCACCCTCTGCCGCAGCGATGTCGCGTGCGGTTTCGGCAAGCTTTGTCTGATGGCGGGACAGCGTCTTCTGCGCTTCGTTGAGCGCGCGTCCCGCTTCTTCACGGATGCGTTCCGTTGCGGTACGTTCATCGGACAGCTGTTTTTCGCGTGCCAGCGTTTCGTCGTACTGCCGCTGCAGCCGGTTTTGTTCCTCACGGAATGAGTCACCTGCCTGCGACAGCTTGGCCTCCTCCGCATCAAGCGATGCGAGCATCTCGCGGTCACCTGCAAGCTGTGCTTCGATGACCTGCTGCTGGGTTGCTTCCGCCTGCGACAGTGTGGCGATCATCGCCGCATTTACGCGGATGGCTTCCATCCGGTCGCTGTGCACCTTGGTTTCTTTATCGAGTGCTGTCAGCTCGGATTTGATGGCCTCGATTTCGGCGGAGAGGGTACGGCATTCTTCCTTCAATCGGTCGATCTCTACGGTGCGCGTCAGCATACCGCTGTCGTGCTTGACGGAGCCGCCGGTGAAGGAACCGCCTGCATTGACCTGCTGACCGTCGAGAGTGACAACGCGGTAGCGGTAGTTGTAGGTTTTTGCAAGCTCTGCCGCATGGTCGATGTTGTCACAGATCAGAATGCGGCCGAGCAGGGAACGGATGATGACAGCGAACTTCGGGTCTGCCGAAACGAGCTTGTCCGCAAGTCCGACGAATCCGCGCTGTGCATTCGCACGGTCGAGGCTGTCATTGAAGTCGGAGGCGCGCATCGTTGTGATCGGATAAAAGGTCGCGCGGCCGCCGTTGTTCTTTTTCAGATGGTTGATTGCCGCCTTTGCGGATGCTTCGTCCTCAACGGCGATGTTCTGAATGTTGGAACTGAGTGCCGTCTCGATCGCTGTTGCATAGCGCGGATCGACGGAAATCAGCTTCGACAGCGGTCCGTACAGGACGGCGCCCGGAAGCTTGCCCTTCTCATAATCGCTCATGATAAAGCGGACGGAACGGCTGTATCCCTCGAACAGCTCCTCCATGCGGGAGAGCGCATCTATGCGGTTTTTCTTCGCAGTATAATCGAGATACACTGCGTTCTGACGCTCGCCGAGTGTCTTTTTCTTTGCGGCGATGGAGGCAAGTGCTTCCTTGGCCGCAGCGGTCTGACGGTCGTATTCGTCGGACTTTTCTTTGTATTTTGCCGCACTTTCACGGGCACGGACGGAACGTTCCTCAAGCAGTGCGATGTTTTCCTGATACTTTTCGCGGCTTTCGCGCAGCTCTTCCCGTTTGGCCGATTCGGCGTTCTTGGTAGAATTGAGTGCGGAGATCTCCGCTTTCAGATCACCTGCCGCACGTGCCGCCGCCGCAATCTCCTCACCGAGTGCGGACAGGCGGTTGTATGCGTCATCCAGCGCGCGGTCTGCCGCATCGAGAACCTTGCGGTCTGCCTCACAGACCTCCTCTGCGGCCGCCTGACGGGTGTTGGCATCATCGAGTGCCGCGCGGGACTGTGCAAGATGTGCTTCAGCCTGTGCAAGCTGCTTTTCCTGGGTCTGTGCGGCATCGGCGTTTTCGTCCAGCCGCGCATTGATGTGCTGGATTTCGTTTTCCGCGACACGGCATTCACCCTCCAGCCGCATACGTTCCTCTGCGATGGCAGCGGACTGTGCGC
>JAFTLK010000169.1 GCA_017455975.1 Clostridia bacterium
GCTCTTTTTTCTCTGTTTTCGCTCTTTTTTGGGGTTTTTCCGGTGTTTCTCTTACTTAATGCATCCGATTTTTCATTGTAAATGCAACCTTTTGCTACTGTTGCATTTACTTTGAGAATTTACGTTCCGCAAAAAAACACAGACAGATAAGAGAAATTTCCGCAAACCACTTGCTATTTTCATGGAAATTATATATAATGGTATCAAAGAAATTTTCGTATTCCGAAAGGAGCTTTTCATTATGAATTATCAGAATCAGTTTGACATCATCGTTCTCGGCGGCGGTTTTACCGGCTGTGCGGCGGCAGAGGCAGCGGCAAAGCAGGGCAAGTCCGTTCTGCTGCTCGAAGCATCCGGTTATCTCGGCGGCGCGGCATCCAACTGTCTCATTTATCCGTTCATGATGTGGTGGACACGCGTCGACGACGGTGAGGGCGGCAAGAAGCGCCATGACCTGTCCCGCGGTCTTTTCACCGAATACCATGCGGAGCTGATGGCACGCGGCGGCTTCCACGATGAAACGCTGAAGGTCATCATGGACGAGCGCATGACCGCAGCCGGTGTTTCCGTGCTGTTCCACGCGACGCTGTGCGGTGTGGAAAAGGACGGTGCACACATCCGCTCCGTTTCCGTTGCGACCAAGGCAGGTGTTCTGACCTTCTCCGCCAAGATGTTCATCGACTGTACCGGCGACGCCGACCTGTGCGTCATGGCAGGCGTTCCGACCATGCTCGGACGTGAAAAGGACAACCTCTGCCAGCCGATGACGCTGTGCTTCCGCGTCTGCAACGTCGACAAGAAGACCTTCTATGAAAACCGACAGGTATGGCAGACAAAGTACAAGGAATGGCAGGCGGCAGGCAAGATCACCAATCCGCGTGAGGACATCCTCGTCTTTGACCATCCCGTTGAGGGCGTTCTGCACTTCAACACGACCCGTATCGTCAAGCACAATCCGGTTGATCCGTTTGACGTCACCCGCGCCGAAATGGAAGCGCGCCGTCAGGTCATCGAGCTGATGAACTTCTTCCGCGAAGAACAGATTCCCGGCATGGAAAACGCACGCCTCGTCTACACCGCGCCGTATATCGGTGTCCGCGAGAGCCGTATGCTCGTCGGCGACTACGTACTGACAGGCAACGATCTTGTCGCATGTACCAAGTTTGACGACGCGATTGCAGCCGGCAACTACGACATCGACATCCACAATCCCGAGGGCTCCGGTACCAGCCACTACTATTTCCCCGAGGGTACATGGTACACCATTCCCTACCGTTCTCTGATTCCGCGCGCTGCGGACTGTGACAACCTGCTCGTCGGCGGACGCTGCATCTCCTGCGACCACGAAGCACAGGCCTCCATCCGCATCATGCCCATCTGCGCAACCACCGGTGAGGCGGCAGGCATCGGCGCATCCGTTGCCATCGACGGCGCAACCACCGTACAGAACGCCGACATTGCAAAGATTCAGGCGATTCTGACCGAAACCGGCGCGTATACGGGGCTGTAATGGTGCTTACGGCTGCGGCTGAAAATTCTCTGTTTCTGTCTGTAGGGACAGGCGTCCCCGACTGTCCCGTATCAGCGTCTCCGACTGTCCTTGCATCAGATGTATTGGTGTTCTCTTTTGACGGCAACGGTCTCACGTAACCGAAAGTTACACGGGCGATTCGTGAATCGCCCCTACCAATGAGAAGCATCTGCGTCAAGTGTCACCAATATCACAGCTCCGGCAAAAATCACCCATCCCAAAGAAAGGATAGACAACAACTATGGCACTGATCGAAACCCACTATTTCTCCGAGGTACTTGGCATGCAGACGTCGATGAACGTCATCATCCCGGGCTATCCCGGCGCACCGGCACGCAGACCGATTCCCGTGCTGTATCTGCTGCACGGCATGTCCCAGGACTATACAAGCTGGCTGCGCTTCTCCATGATTGAACAGTACGCCGATGAATTCGGTGTCGCCGTTATCATGCCCGATGCCAACATGAGCTGGTATACCGACATGAAGCGCGGCTTTGCATACTGGACGCATCTGACAGAGGAGCTGCCGGGCATCGTACACCGCTTCTTCCCCGCA
>JAFTLK010000170.1 GCA_017455975.1 Clostridia bacterium
CCTGCAGGATCGCCGCCGAGACTTTACCACAGGCTTCGCCTGCGCTTCGCGCCGCTAAGGCGGTGGAAAAGTCTCGGCGGGGGTTCACTTGTGCGTGCTTTTTCGATGCACAATGTCCGCGGCGGCGATGCGCAATCTGCGCGGTTTCGGTGCACATCGGCTGCGGTTTGGGGTGCTCTGGGGCGGCGGAATATGCAACTCCCGCTGTATCTGAACGCGGACACCGTCGCAAAGCTGCTGGGTATCTCCATCTCGTCCGCTTACGAGCTGATGAACGAAGAAGGATTCCCGTCCGTGCGCATCGGCAAGCGGCTGATCGTACCAAAGAAAAGGGGAGGCTCCCACTTAAGATATATACATGAATTTATATAGCGGGCTTTTCTCAAGCACATCACGTTATTTGCTGTTGGTACAGAGCATGAATAATTTATGAATTATTTTTCCTATCTCTTGCAATTACGTTAAAAATATGATATAATACTTAAGAAATAAATACAGGGGAGCTTGTATATGCAGGCTGAGAGGAAGTAATCGAACTTCGACCCTTTAACCTGATGCGGATAATGCCGCCGTAGGAAGTCATACAGAGGGATTTTTTACAGGAGGCATCCAGGCGGTGTTCTCCTGTTTTTGTTTTACAATCAAATAAACGGGGAGCTTGTAATTGCAGGCTGAGAGGAAGTAATCAAACTTCGACCCATGAACCTGATTTGGATAATGCCAACGTAGGGATACCTGAGATACAAGTATTTTAGCGGAAGTTACCCAAATCGGGCAGCTTCCGTTTTTATTTTGTCAGAAAGGATGTGAAGAATGTGGTAAAGATCAACGGATGTGAACTTGACATCGCAGGAAAAACGCTTGCGGACTATCTTTCGTCTACAAGCTATGATCCGAAACGGATCGCAGTTGAGCGGAACGGCGAAATCGTACCGAAGTCAAAGTACGGTGAGACAGTTCTTGAAGACGACGACTGTGTTGAAATCGTCAGTTTTGTGGGAGGTGGCTGAGTGATACCGACAAAGGAAGAATGGGTAAAGGCACTCACGGAACGCCACGGCGAAGAACTGCAAAATGCCTTTTCTTCGGCGACGGTTGCCGTGTGCGGCCTTGGAGGGCTTGGCTCCAATATTGCCATATCACTTGCACGCACAGGTATTGGTAAGCTGATACTGATTGATTTTGACCGTGTGGATATCACCAATCTCCACCGACAGCAGTATAAGGCAGATCAGAGCGGTATGTACAAGACAGATGCACTGCGATCGAATTTAGAAGAAATAGCACCGTATGTGGAATTTGAGACGCACGCTGTTCGCCTTACGGAAGACAACGCAGCAGAGCTTCTCCGAGATGCCGATATTATCTGCGAGGCTTTTGACCGTGCGGAGTGTAAAGCGATGCTGATAAACTTCGTTCTTGAAACGATGCTTGACAAATACATCGTGTCGGCATCGGGAATGGCAGGACTTGGCAGCGGCAACACCATAAAAACCAGAAGGATATCAGAAAAATTCTATCTGTGCGGCGATGGGATCAGTGATGTATCTGACGGGATAGGCTTGGTTGCGTCCCGTGTGATGCTCTGCGCCGCGCATCAGGCACACACGGTTTTGCGGATTCTGGCAGGACATTTTGAAACTTAACGAAAGAAGGAAAAACAAATGAACAACGACAAACTCATCATCGGCGGACATGAATTTTCATCCCGCTTTATTCTCGGCTCGGGCAAATATTCAATGAAGCTCATCGAGGCGGCAGTTAAGGATGCGGGAGCAGAGATCATCACTCTGGCTGTCCGCCGGGCAAACACAAAGGAACAGGAAAACATTCTCGACTACATTCCCGAAGGCATCACGCTCCTTCCCAATACCTCGGGGGCAAGAAATGCAGAAGAAGCCGTTCGTATCGCTCGCCTTGCCCGTGAGCTTGGATGCGGTAATTTCGTAAAGATCGAGATCATGCGCGACTCCAAATATCTCCTTCCCGACAACGTGGAAACCGTCAAGGCAACCGAGATTCTCGCCAACGAGGGATTTGTGGTCATGCCGTATATGTATCCCGATCTGAACACCGCCCGTGACCTTGTAAACGCAGGTGCGGCAAGTGTGATGCCTCTTGCATCCCCCATCGGCTCGAACAAAGGGCTGGCAACGAAGGAATTTATTCAGATTCTCATTGACGAAATCGATCTGCCCATCATCGTAGATGCCGGCATCGGCAGACCTTCGCAGGCTTGTGAAGCGATGGAAATGGGTGCGGCGGCCATTATGGCGAACACCGCCCTTGCAACTGCAGGCGACCTTCCCATGATGGCATCGGCATTCAAGCAGGCGATTGAAGCAGGTCGTAAGGCATACCTTTCGGGTCTTGGCAGAGTGCTGACCCGCGGGGCATCTGCATCCGATCCCTTGACAGGCTTCTTGCGTGATTAAGGAGAAGACTATGGAAAACCAATTTTTTGTAGATTCTGAGCATCTGTCTCCCGAAGCACTTGCGAAAAAGCACCGCATCGAAAACGATCCCACAAGCCGCAAGAACCACATGGAATATCTGCCCGGTATGGAAATCATTGAGTCGGACGTATGCTCGCAGGTCATGGCGCAGATGAAGTCCTACGACTATTCAAAATACACGGCAAGAGATGTAAGAGCTGCGTTGGAACATACCACTTGCTCGATTGAAGATTTCAAAGCTCTTTTGTCACCAGCCGCCGAACCTTTTCTTGAACAGATGGCAGAGCGAGCAAGGCTTGAAACAAGCAAGCATTTTGGAAATACGGTGTATTTGTTCACGCCTCTGTATATCGCCAACTACTGCGAGAACTACTGTGTTTACTGTGGCTTCAACTGCTATAACCACATCAATCGGATGAAGCTCTCTATGGAGCAGATCGAAAAGGAAATGAAGGTTATCGCCGACAGCGGAATGGAAGAAATTCTAATTCTGACCGGCGAGAGCCGAGCGCAGAGCAACGTGGAGTACATCGGCGAAGCCTGCAAGCTGGCGAGAAAGTATTTCCGTATGGTAGGACTTGAGATCTATCCCGTCAACACCGACGAGTACAAGTATCTCCACGAATGCGGAGCGGATTACGTGACGGTATTCCAGGAGACCTACGACACCGACAAATACGAGCAGCTTCATCTGCTCGGTCACAAGCGTGTTTGGCCCTACCGATTTGATGCACAGGAGCGAGCTTTGCGCGGCGGTATGCGAGGTGTTGCATTCTCGGCGCTTCTCGGTCTTTCGGACTTCCGCCATGATGCCTTAGCAAGTGCACTCCATGTATACTATTTGCAGAGAAAATATCCTCACGCCGAAATGTCGCTGTCCTGCCCGAGACTGCGCCCGATTATCAACAACGACAAAATCAATCCCCTTGACGTTCACGAAAAACAACTTTGTCAGATCATCTGCGCCTACCGTATTTTCCTTCCGTTTGTTGGTATCACCGTGTCCTCCCGTGAGAGTGCGGAGTTCAGAAACGGTATCGTAAAGATTGCCGCGACCAAGGTATCCGCAGGCGTTTCCACAGGCATCGGAGATCACGAAAGTAAATACACCGGAAAAGAATCGGATGCAGTACAGGGCGACGAACAGTTTGAGATCGACGATAACCGCAGTCTTGACAAGATGTATAAGGATATTGAGGAAGAAGGTCTTCAGCCGGTGCTGAACGATTATCTGTATGTGTGAGGAGCAACTATGAAAAACTTTGATACAAGTCTGTATTTTATTACTGACAGCACGAACTACGCGGAAGAGGAATTTCTGTACCGCGTGGAACGGGCACTCATGGGCGGCGTAACGCTGCTCCAGCTCCGTGAGAAAAATAAAACCACCAGAGAATATATCACTCTGGCGGAAAAGGTACATGCTTTGACGAAAAAATATAACGTGCCGCTGATCATCGACGACCGCGTGGATGTAGCTCTTGCCGTGGATGCGGAAGGCGTGCATCTGGGCGCGGAGGACATGTCCATCGCACAGGCGCGAAAAATTCTCGGTGAGGACAAGATCATAGGCGCAACGGCGAAAACCGTACCGTGGGCGCTGGATGTGTACGGACAGGGTGCGGATTACCTCGGTGTCGGTGCAATTTATCCCACAACCACCAAGGTGAAAACCGTCCTCACTTCCACCGATACCCTGCGGGACATCTGCAAGGCCGTACCGATTCCCGTCAATGCCATCGGCGGGCTGAACAAAACCAATGTTGATGTTCTCGCGGGAATCCCCATCGCCGGAATCTGTGCGGTATCCGCCATTATGAAAGCGGATGATCCGAAAACAGCGGTGGAAGAACTGAAAAAGGGAGCACACGAGCTTGCACTGATTTAATCAAAAAAGCGGCAGATTGGGGGCACCACCTTGTGCCGCTATAAAAAACGATGCTGAAATACGAAAGGAGTTACATAATGAAATGTAAAACAGCATTGACCATTGCAGGAAGTGACTGCAGCGGAGGCGCCGGTATTCAGGCAGATATCAAAACCATGACCATGAACGGTGTTTATGCCATGAGTGCAATTACCGCACTGACGGCGCAGAACACAACCGGCGTAAGAGCAATCGAAGAAGCCACACCTGAATTTCTGAAACAGCAGATCGATGCGGTATTTGAGGACATTTACCCTGATGCAGTGAAGATCGGTATGGTATCCTCGGCAGGGCTTATTCAGGTGATTGCCGAAAGACTTGCCTATTACAAAGCGGAAAACATTGTAGTCGATCCCGTGATGGTCGCTACAAGCGGATCCGAACTTATGAAATCGAGTGCGGTTTCGGCATTGACCGAAAAGCTCCTTCCTCTTGCCACGCTCGTTACGCCGAACATACCCGAAGCAGAGGTTTTGTCTGGAAGAACGGTTGCAGCAAAAGAAGACATGCTGTCCGTTGCCAAATGCATTGGTGATAATTACGGATGTGCAGTATTACTGAAAGGCGGACATAGCATCAATGATGCAAACGATCTGCTTTATGCAAACGGAGAATATAAGTGGTTTTGCGGTAAGCGTATCAACAATCCCAACACCCACGGCACGGGATGCACGCTGTCCTCTGCCATCGCCGCGAATCTCGCCAAGGGATGTTCGCTTGTCGAATCTGTGCAGAGAGCAAAGGCGTATATTTCGGGCGCACTTGCCGCAATGCTCGACCTTGGACAGGGGTCGGGACCGATGAATCATGCTTTTGATCTGAACAGCCGGTTTTCAAAATAATCTGCCTGAAAGGAATATCAAAATGAAAAACTACACAACACAAATGGATGCCGCAAGACGCGGTATCATCACGCCCGAAATGAA
>JAFTLK010000171.1 GCA_017455975.1 Clostridia bacterium
CGACGCTGATTTCGACAAGTTCGACCGCGGCCGTTATCCCAAGGTAAAGTACGCCGGCATGCTCGAGTACGACGGCGACCTTCACATCCCGTCCGCATACCTTGTCAACCCGCCGGAAATCACCAACACGATGGGCGAATACCTCGCTGACACCGGCATTGCACAGCTGGCGATCTCCGAGACCCAGAAGTACGGTCACGTCACCTATTTCTGGAACGGCAACCGCTCCGGCAAGTTCGACGATGCGACCGAAACCTACGTTGAGATCCCCTCTGATGTCGTTCCGTTTGAAGAACGTCCGTGGATGCAGTGCGCACTGATTGCCGACAAGCTGATCGCGGCTCTGGAAGCAGGCGAGTACCGCTACTACCGCGTCAACTTCCCGAACGGCGACATGGTCGGTCACACCGGCAATATGCTCGCAACCCGCTGCTCCATGGAAGCACTCGACCTGCAGCTTGGCAGAATCCTGAAGGTTCTGGACAAGCTCGGCGGTGTTGCTCTGATCACCGCTGACCATGGCAACGCAGACGAAATGTACGAGCTTGACAAGAAGGGTGAGGTCAAGTACAACAAGGACGGCACGCCCAAGGCGAAGACCTCCCATACCCTCAACCCCGTTCCCTGCATCATCTATGATAACTTCTATTCCGACAAGTATACCGTCAAGGAACAGAAGGCATCCTTCGGTCTGTCCGACGTTGCGGCTACCACCGTCAACCTGCTCGGCTACGAAGCACCCGAGATGTGGGACGAATCCCTGATCGAAATCAAGTAAAATAAGCAAAAGACACTCTGAAACAGGGCTGCTGTACACACGGTATGGCAGCCTGTTTTGACACAGGAGAAACGCATATGAACGTAAAACAAATGACCGCGGCAGGGCTGCTCTTGATGCTTGGTATGACCACAGTCGGCTGTGGACCTTTGAGCGGACCTGATACCGGGGTTCAGACAGACGTGCCGACGAGCATCATCACCGATACACAGACGGCAGCCCTGACAACGGATGCGGCAGAAACGGTATGGGTGACGGAAGCTGTCACCGAAGTCGTGACAGAGACGGAAATGGAAACAGAGGTTATGACCGAAGCTGTCACAGAACCTGTCATCATCGAACCGCTGCGTGCATCGTTTGGTGCGGTTGGCGATGCGATCGTGCATGAGGGCATCTGGATGGAGGCACAGAAAACGGCACGCAATGCGGGAAACGGTGACGATTACGATTTTTCGCATCTGTTCCGTGAGATCGCCGACGACATTGCCGCATATGACCTGTCGTTCATCAATCAGGAAACGCTGATGGCGGGTGCGGAATACGGCTATTCTGCCTATCCGCGCTTCAATACACCGAGAGAGCTTGCCGCAGCACTCATCGATACCGGCTTTGACGTGGTCAACATCGCCAACAACCATATGATGGACATGCTGCCCGAAGGGCTTGCCGCGACCATCGACTTCTGGGATACCCAGCCCGTCACGCTGATCGGCGGCTATAAAAATGCGGTGGACTACAATGCACCGCGCGTGGTCAATGTCAACGGAATTGACATTGCGTTCCTTTCATACTGCTATGGAACAAACGGACTTTCGATGCCTGCCGGATACGATATGATTATCCCGTATCTTGACGAGGAGGTGATCCGCGAGCAGACCGCTGTGGCCGGGACGCTCGCAGACTTCACCGTTGTGTCGGTGCACTGGGGCGAGGACAGCTATCAGGGACTGACCGAACAGCAGAAGACTTTTGCCAAAGTCTTTGCCGACTGCGGCGTGGATGTCGTCGTCGGACACCATCCGCATCTGATCCAGCCTGTGGAATGGATCGAGGGCAAGGAGGGCAATCGCACGCTGTGTGCGTACTCCCTCGGCAACTTCTTCTCTCTGATGGCCAAGGCGGAGAACATGGTCGGCGGCCTGCTGTCGCTCGATTTTGTCGTTGAAGGTGAGGAAAAACGGCTGGAAAATGTGCAGTTTATTCCGACATTTTTCTATTACAACATGGGCTTTTTCGGGCAGACGATTCTGTACCAGCGCGATTACACCGAAGCACTTGCACAGAAGCACGGTGTACAGAATTATGCTGTTTCCAACAACAAGACTGCAGCGGAGCTGATCGCTTACACGCGCTCGCTGATCGCCGATGAATTTCTGCCGGAGGACTTTCCGGAGAACCCGTCATGATGGCGGCAGAGCGGCTGTTGTGGCTGGATGAATGTGAAAGACACGGTGCTGACCCGGCATTGGCTGCGGACGGATTTTTGATTGCCGACAAGGATGAGGTGCCGCTTGCAAGGCACCTCAATGTCATTGTTCCGGTTTCGTTTGCATGCGTCGGTGCCATGACGGTCATGTCGGTATATCCGAGTATACGTTCTGCTATCATGCCGCATTTCGAGAAATACCGTTCTCATGATGCGCTGTTTTCGGAGGAGGCATTTGCATCGCTCGACCGCGCACTGCGTCCGTATCTTTCAGGGTGGGGCTATAAGCCTGCGATGTTTCCTGCCCGATACGGTGTTTCTCTTCTGCAGGACGATCCGTCGGCGGTTCCGTCCGATGTCCTCGACGGCACGCATCGCATGACCGCAGCTCTGCCGTATACGAAAAACCACACCTCGATGCATCCCGCCGACTGTATCCTGCGCGGGGCATATGCACAGATCGTCGGCGGTGAAATTGTCTGCATTGCCGCGGTCAACCGTGTGTCGGGTGTGGAGCGGTGTGTTGAGATCGGCGTCGAATGTGCACCTGCATGGCGGCGGCAGGGGTATGCACGTTCCTGTATCCGTGCACTGACGCGGGAGCTGTGTGAAGATGGCAAGGTTGTGCTCTATCGCCATTATCATACGAATATCGGATCGGCTGCAGCCGCCAAATCGGCTGCGTTTCGTCCTGCCGGACGCTTTTTTGCGTATACATCGTTTGCAATGTGACAAAAGCCCTTGCAAAACAGGCACGGATGGTGTATAATATTATCGAAAGAAGTTTTTTTTCGGGGGAGGGATCGCATTGGATTACCGTATGACGGAGCAGGAGCACGGCATGTCCGTTAAAACCTATCTGCATACCGTTCTGCATCTCTCCGGCGCACAGGTCACCGCCCTCAAAAAGGATCCGTGCGGCATTCTTGCAAACGGTGCACATGTCACGGTACGATACATTCTTCAGTGCGGTGATATGCTGTCTCTTGCCGACCGGGATGCGGATTCCTCGGACAACATTGTCCCCGTGCCGATGCCGCTGGACATCGTTTATGAGGACGACGCGATCCTTGTGCTGAACAAGCTTCCCTATGTCCCGACGCACCCCTCGCACGGACACTATGACGACACGCTTGCAAACGGGCTTGCGCATTTGTTTGAGACGCGCGGCATGCCGTTTGTCTTCCGCTCCTGCTCGCGGCTTGACCGCGATACCTCCGGTCTTGTGACGGTGGCGAAGACCCGTGCGGCAGCGTATCATTTTCAGCGTGCACATACACGGGGCGAGATCGAAAAGGAATACGTTGCCGTGCTTGCCGGGCATCTGACACCCGCCTCCGGTGAGATCGGCGGGTGCATCCGCCGTGAGCGCGACAGCGTCATCACACGCATTGTGACGGAGGACGACGGCGATCCTGCGCTGACATGCTACCGGGTGCTGGCATACGGTACAGCGCCCGACGGGCGACCGCTTTCCTATGTGCTTGCCCAGCCTGTCACCGGACGTACCCATCAGCTGCGCGTGCATTTTGCGCATCTCGGATGTCCGATCCTCGGCGATTTTCTGTACGGACGGGAGCACGATCCGCTCATCGGCCGGCAGGCACTGCATTGCCGCAAAACGGCATTTGCGCACCCGATCTCCGGCAGACACATGACGCTGTATGCCGCACTGCCCGACGATTTTGCAGCGCTTCTTCCTCTCTTTTGCGAATATACTGACGAAAGGACGGCGATTCCGCATGCCGAAAACCAAGCTTGAACAATGGAAGATCCGATATAAACGCTATATACCTCCGATTCTGCCGATCTCCCTCGGTATCGCTGTTCTGACGCTGATCCTTCTGCTTGCCGGGATCGCGGACGGTGCTTTTGCCGATCTTGTCAACCGGACATGGGGGGCACTGCTGCGGTTTCTGACGGCCGGGCTGACCGGTATTCTGCCGTTTTCGCTGGCGGAGGGGCTGCTGATGGCATCGCCTCTGCTGCTTGCCGTGCTCATCGGATATGCCGTGCACTGCACCCGTCACTCCCTGCGCGCGGGCATCCGGTATGTATGCGTGCTTCTGTCGGTGATCTTTCTGCTTTTTTCGCTGTTTGTTCCGACACTTGGGATCGGCTCGCATGCTTCTCCTCTGTCCGACAGACTCGGCTTTGCCGAGGAAAAGGTATCGGCGGAGCAGCTTGCGGAAACGATGCAGTGGGCGGTCAATGAGGCCAACCGGCTGTGCAATGATGTGGAGTTCGCCTTTGCCGGTGCGTCCGTTATGCCGTTTTCCAATTATGATCTGATGTGCCGTGATCTGATGATCGGCTACGAACGCCTTCACCGTGACCATCCGGTCTTTGTCCAGTTTTCATCGGAGATCAAGCCGGTGATCCTCAGTGAACCGATGTCGTATACGCACATCACCGGTATCTATACATTCTTTACGGGAGAGGCGAATCTGAACGTCAACTTCCCGGACTACTCGCTGCCGTTCACCGCGGCACATGAGCTGGCGCACCAGCGCGGCTTTGCCCGGGAAAAGGAAGCCAACTTTATCGCATTTCTCGTCTGCATCCTCTCCGACCAGCCGTATACGCGCTATTCCGGTTATGTCAATCTGGTGGAATATCTGTCCAATGCGCTGTATTCCGCCGACCGTGAGCGCTGGGAGGAGGTCTTCTACTCGCTCGACCCGCGCATCCGGTATGAAATGCAGGCTTACAACGATTTTTACGACAAATACAAGGACAATACCGTCGCCGATATTTCCAACGCCGTCAATGATACCTATCTGAAGGTGCAGGGACAGACCGAGGGGACAAAGAGTTACGGTCTGGTCGTCGACCTTGCCGTCTCCTACTACTACGGTGTGGTCTGCGCCGATGTACAGAACGGTACGGCGGGGGCGGCCGAAACAGCGGCAGCTGATACGGAGGGCGGCACATGAGACATCCGTGCATCTGCCGATGGCTGCGTTTTTCGGCGGTCTGGATGAGCATTCTGGCGCTCATCATCGGTGTGACGGTCACAGGCGTTTCGGTCATGCCGCATGTGCTTGCTGCCGGTGAGGAATACGAGGCACCGACGCTGTTTTACAACGACACGGCATGGGCAATGGACGATTATTATCCGTCGCTTGGCTATATCATCGGCGCGATGGAGGACTTCTGGATCCCGCTGTCCTTTTATGAGGAGATCGAGGGCATCCGTGTCCGCCGCGGTGCCGCAAAGAACAATACCGTCTTTGTCATTCAGGATACGGAGACGGAAAAGTACCTGTCGTTCAACTTGAACGACAGCACCTATGCGCAGACGGAACGTGCGACACTGATCCTCATTCACACAATGCTGTTCTCCAAGGAGCGTTATCTGCCGATGCGCGATATGTGTTCGTATTTCGGCTGGACCTTTGAGATCTCCGATGACCACCGCTCGGTGCGTATCTGCGACGGCGGAGAACAGAAAACCTTTGACGAGCTTCTGGCGGTGTATGCACCGCCCGCCGAAACCGAAACGGAAACACAGCCCGAAACACCGCCGGTCACGGAGCCCGGAACGGAGCCGGACGACAATCCGGATATCTACCGTGCCCACACGGTATATCTGACCTTTGAGGACATTGACAGCACCGTGACGCCGCTTCTGCTGGACTGTCTGCAGACGTATGATATCCGCGCGGCCTTCTTTGCCACGGGCGAACAGCTGTCACAGCACCCGGAGACAGTACTCCGCATTCTCGCGGAGGGACATGCGCTCGGTCTGCACGGCATGACCGCAGATGAAACAGAACTTCAGGATACGGACGGCCTGCTTGCGTCCTTTGACGCGGAAAACGAGCTTCTGTATGCGCTGGTGCGGCGGAAAACGCGCCTGATCCGTATGCCGGAGGGCTCGCGCTCAGGCAAGCTGTATCTGACTGACCGGCAGAAGGACGCGCTTGCCGATGCCGGATATGTCCTGTGGGACTGGAACATCTCCGCAATGGACCATGCCCCCGGCTATACTGCGGAAGCCGTGCTTGCTAAAATCGATGCGGCGCTGAAGACCAGCTACTATCCGGTCATCCGCATGCACTGTACGGAAACGGCCTCCATTGTTCTGCCGCAGCTTCTGCAGCGGCTGACGGATGCTGCCGTGGCTGTCGGTGCCATCACCGAGGCGACCGCGCCGGTTGTGTTCCCGTAACCGATCGGCAAACATTTTCATGCGCAACGAAACCAACATTCCCGGAAAGGATGTACCCGCAGGGACAGATGCGGCGGACAGATTCATGACAGAGACAAACGAAAAAAAGAAAATACTGATTGTTGAAGATGAAAAAAACATCGCGCAGGTGCTTGCGTTCAATCTGATGCAGGCCGGCTATGATTATGAGATCGCCTCCGATGGGGAGGAGGGGCTGCGCCGTGCGCTGCGCGGCAATTTTGACCTGATTTTACTTGATATCATGCTGCCGAAGATGGACGGCTTTACGGTCTGCCGCGGCATTCGGATGCGGCTTGATACGCCGATCATCATGGTCACGGCCAAGGAAGAGGATGTGGACAAGATCCTCGGGCTCGACCTCGGCGCGGATGACTATGTGACAAAGCCGTTTTCGATCAACGTCCTGCTTGCGCGCATCAAGGCCAATCTGCGCCGCAGTTCAAATGAGGTCGTCATCGGTGCAAAGAATGCCTCAGTCATCCGCATCCGCGCACTTTCCATTGACCCGGAAAAGTATCTGGTGACCAAGGACGATGTGCCGATCGCGTTATCCAAGATCGAATACGATCTGCTTGCGTTTCTTGCCGCCAATCAGGGGAAACCCTTCAAGCGTGAGGAGCTGCTGGAATCGGTATGGGGTTATAAGGAATTTTTTGGCGATCGGCGGACGGTGGACGTGACGGTGTCACGTCTGCGCAATAAGATTGAGTCCGACCCGACGCATCCCGAATATATTTTTTCCAAACACGGCTACGGCTATTATCTGGCATAACCGTGTCTGTAACGAGAGGACGGTGAGAGATTGTACCGCAGCTTATACTTCAAAATCATTCTGATCCTGATCATTTTCATTGCAACGGTCATGGCCGTGGTCGGTACGATCCTGCTCAACGGTACCTCCGGCTACTTTGCCGACGATTTCCGCGAGCAGATGACCTCTGCCTTTGACGATGATGCGGAGCTTTACCGTTATCTTGACAGTGCGGTCGTCCGCGGTGACGGCGCTGCGGCGCTTGAGCTTACACTCAATGCCTATTCCGGTCAGCTCGGTCTGGATGCCAACCGTTCTGCGGCGATCCTCGATGAGAGCGGATGTGTGCTTGCTGCCGCGGATCCGTCATCGATGTTTGTTGTCGGGGATACGGTGTATCTGACACCGAATATTCTTTCTGTTATGAACGGCGGAAGCGGGGCCCAGCAGCGTGCCGGCGCGGAATGCTTCGATTTCTGTATCCGCATCGCATCGGGGGAGGAGGCATACCTCATCTATGTGCGTGACAGCAAGGAGGAGATGCAGAGCCTCAACTGGATGCTTTTCTCCATCATCCTGCAGGCGCTGCTGTTCGGCGGCGTATTTGCCATTGTGCTGTCGTTCTTCCTCGCAAAAACGATCACCTCGCCCATCCAGAGCCTGACGCGCGGCGCACAGCAGATCGCGGCCGGTGAGTTTGAACAGGAGATCGATGTGCATTCCCGTGACGAGATCGGCACGCTGACCGATACCTTCAACCACATGAAATCCGTTCTCAAAAATACCATCGATCAGGTTTCCGGCGAGCAGAAGAAGCTTGAAACGGTCTTCTTCTACCTCAAGGATGCTGTGGCCGCATTCCGCGACGACGGTACGCTGATGCATCAGAACACCACGGCAAAGGATCTGTTTGCCATGATCGAGGGCCGTTCAAGAGATGCCGGGGAAGAGACGGAGGATACATCGCTGACGCTTGCATGGGTACTGAAGCTGTGCGGCATCGAGGACAATCCCGTCTTCCGTGCGGCATTGGAGCGCAACGACGAGCCGGGTGAGGAAGGGTATGTCATTCGCGAGATCGCGCTGTGTGAGCGTGTGTTTGACGTTTCGCTCGGCAATTTCCGATATATGGAAGACAACGAAAACCACACGGGCATCATTGCGGTCATCCACGATGTGACCGGGCGTTATGAGCTGGACCGCAGCCGCCGCGAGTTTGTCGCAAACGTCTCGCATGAGCTGCGCACACCGCTGACCTCCATCAAGGGCGCGGCCGAAACGGTTCTGCGTTATCCCGATATGCCTGCAGATATGCGCGAAAGCTTTCTGTCGATGGCTGTCGAGGAATCTGACCGCATGACACGCATTGTCGGCGACCTGCTTGTGCTGTCGCGTCTTGACAACAACCGTACAAAGTGGGAAATTTCCACGTTTTCTGTCGAGGCTGTCATCCGTCACATGTGCGAGGTGGTCAAAAACGACATCGCGGAGCACAGACATACGCTTTCGGTACGTCTGGATGACGCACTTCCGCAGATCACGGCCGATAAAGACCGTGTGGAGCAGGTGCTTCTGAACATTCTGACCAATGCCATCAAATATACGCCCGAGGGAGGACGCATACTGATCCGTGCGGTGTCGAACCGTACCCATGTTGCCATCAGCGTCCGCGACAATGGCATCGGTATTCCGAAGGAAGATCAGCCGCACCTCTTTGAACGCTTCTACCGCGTCGAGAAATCAAGAACGACGGGTGCCGGCGGTACGGGCCTCGGTCTCGCAATCGCAAAGGAGCTGGTCGAGGCTCACGGCGGTAAGATCCGGCTGTCAAGTGCGGTCGGAGAGGGAACGGAGCTGACGGTGATCCTGCCCATCCGTTCACCGCTTGCCGACGAAGCAGAGGAGGAACCGACCGCATGAAGCAAAAAGCCTCGTTTGCACCTGCAGAAGCGGCAAAAATGCTTCTGATCTTTGTTCTGATCGTTCTGATGCTGGTGCTGCTGATCCTGCTTGTGGTCGGACAGAACCGTGCGGCGGAGGAGACCCTGCCGCAGGCAGACCGTATGGTGGTTTATGCTTCCGGTGCACAGCCGTTGTACGATGCCGGCATGGACACCGCGCGTGTGACGCCGTATCTGATCGCGTACCGGGTGGGCGGCGGCACACTTTCCGTTCTGCATGCGTCCGATGCACCGGAGAAGCCGTATGAGGCACTGTACCCGCTGCTGCGGACCCTGTTCGGTGCCGGTGCGTATCCGACGCTGCTGTCCCGTGAAACGGGTGCAATTCTGTGGGAGGCATGCCGGGCGGCAGACGATCTGATCTATATCCGCTACAACGGTACATTGCCAGCGGCGGTGATCCGCGCATATACCTATTCTGAGGAAGACAGTGAAACGGTGGCCGCTGTGCTCGATGCACATGTGCAGGGAACCGCATATGCAAGGGAACTGTTTCTGATCCCGGGAACGCTGTTGTCTTCCTATGCTGACCTGCTCGGTTTTACGCCGCCATGTGCGTCCACAGATATCTGTGCGCTTGCTATGGACGGTGCGGGAAATGCGTCGCTGTTCTGTGCGGCGGCAGATGCCGCTGCGCCGGCAGTACAGTCCGAGGACGGCACCGGGGATGGTGCCGGAACGCAGGATCCCGATGTGCAGCCGTACAGTACGGATACACCCGGTGCGCTTGATGCATATATTGCATCGATGGAGGCACTGTCCTCCGGCGCACAAAAAGGTGCTTTTTCACAGACCGGTGTGACGGAGGCATTGCTTCTGGACGGCATTTACCGGATGCCGGAGATTGTGCTGTCCGCATGTGATCCGCAGACGGCTCTGTATGCCGACCGGGAGAAGCTGGAAGCCGTGCTCGGGATGCTTGGCATGACCGGAAACGATACCGATAGCTATTACACGGACGGTACCGGTGCACGTATTTATCTCAATTCCCGCGGACAGCTGACCGTTGCCGCCGCGGGCACAACGCTGCGGTATGAAGCACTGCAGGACGGCGGTCTTGCACTGTCGGACTACCTCGGATATGCCAGCATCGGCGGCGACTATCTGTTGTCGGAATACCTGCGCGCGGCCGACCGTCTGCTGTCCGGACTGGAGCTGCTGGAGGGGGCGTTCGGCGGCGATGCGCTGACATGTACGCTGATCGGTGTCACCGCGGCATCGGAGGATGAACAGGATACGGTCGTTCTGACCTATGGTTATACCTGCCGCGGCATTCCGCTGCTCGATGAAAACGGAGCGATCCGCCGGGCGATGGTCGTGCGCGCGGGTGACGGTGTCATCTCGCATCTGGAGCTGTATCCGTGCCATGCGGTGCTGGCGGAGGAGGATACCTGGCTTTTGCCGCAGACCGTTGCGCGCGATGCGATCCTCGAGGAACGGCAGAATGTGCCGGAGGGTTTGTTTCTTGCGTATCCGGGTGACGGTGACGGCGTGTATACCGCCGATTGGATCGGCTTTCTGCCTGTACCATAACTGATCGATTTTTTGCTGTCGGACCGATCGGCAGCAGCATAAAAAAGGGGGTGCGCATCCGAAATGAACTGGAGCCGTGTGCGATGGCTTTTGATCGCGGTTCTGTGTCTGACCGATCTTTTGCTCGGCGTTCTTCTGTGGCGGAATTACCGCGGGGAGAATACCGTCAGCCGTGCGGCACTTGAGGATGCCGCTGCGCTGCTGGCGGAGGCCGATGTGCGGCTGGACCCCGATGTCGTGCCGACCGAGGTCATCCAGGACTATGTATTCCGTGTCCCGGTGACAGATGAAGCCTATCGGACGGTCTTTGAAGGTCTGGTCGGAGCTAAGGTCACAAGTGCGTATCTTCTCCCCGCTTCCTCCGGTACATCTCTGTTGTTTGAAAACGGGGACAGTGTCGAATACTACCATAACCTGTATCTGAGCTATGCCCGCAGCGGTGCGGACAGAGCACAGCTTTCCGCTTTGACGGAGGCATTCCTTTCCGGCACCTCGGAAATGACGGCACTGGAGCGGGATGCGGCAGAAACGGATCTTGCGGCTGCCGAGGACTTTCTGGCTGCGCTGACACCGCAGGAGACTGCCGGTGCGCGTCTGCGGCCGTTCTTTGAGGGCATTTATGCATCGCCGTCAGAGCCGACACTGCGTCTGGCGGTGTTCCGTGAGCAGGTCTCCTACCGTGCAGGCTCACGTGCCGCGGCAGACATCAACGATACCCGGGTACTGGTGCTGGTAAAAAACGGAACGGTGCTGTATCTGTCCGGGACATGGGTTCCGTTTCTGCCCGATGAGACCTACAGCATCCGCAAGCTCGATCAGCTCAACATCCTGTTTTCCGAGCGCAGCCGTCATCTGGCGCTCGGCGGCGATGATGCGGCGGGCGATCCCGTCGGAGGGCATCCTGCACAGCATACCGATGCCGGATGCGAGATCGTCTCAATGGAGCGGCTTTACTATATGCTCTGGGACGATGCAGGAACGCTGTATCTGCGGCCGTCGTGGATGATGGGATATCTGCTCGAGAACGAGGCACACACGCCGCTTTACCGCAAGGTGCTGTGCGACGGTGTCACGGGTGGTGTGGTCCGACAGGAGGAAATGCTGATTCCGGATGGGCAGATTTCAGATGCGGACACTTGAAGTGTAAATTTAATATGAACAATTCGTTAAAAAACGCCGACATCTCTTCCATAGAACGGAAAAGGATGGTATACTATACTGTGCGGCACTCTATGATAAGCGGCAGGGTATCCTGCGCTCCTCGGCCGGTGACGCATCAAACAGGACAATAGTTCAGTCGGCCGTGATCCCGGCCGATCATACATGTTTTGTGTACGGATGTGCGGGCACTTGTCCCATCCATACATAGAAGCAGAGATACGCAATAACGCTATTTACAGAAGGTGCTTTCATGGAAAAAATCGTCATAAACGGCGGCAAGCCGCTCATGGGTGCCGTTGAGATCAGCGGCATGAAGAATGCTGCGGTCGCGGTTATCCTCGCCTCGATTCTGATTGAGGATCGCTGCGTGCTGGAAAATCTGCCGAATATCAGCGACGTGACCATTTCTCTTGATATTCTGCGCGCAATGGGCGCGTCCGTCCGCCGGCTCAATCCGACGACGGTTGAAATTGATACAACTGCGATCATGGGCGGCTCCGCCCCTTATGATCTGGTGCGCAAGATGCGTGCTTCCTATTATGTGCTCGGTGCCGAGCTCGGCCGCTTCGGCCGTGCATCTGCCGGCTTCCCCGGCGGATGTGACTTCGGTGTCCGTCCGATTGATCAGCACATCAAGGGCTTTGAAGCGCTGGGGGCACAGGTGACCGTCGACAACGGCTGCATCGAATGCAGAACCGAAGACGGTGTCCGCGGCGGTCAGATCTACTTTGACAACAATACCGTCGGCGCGACCATCAATGTGATCATTGCTGCGGCGCGTGCCAAGGGAACCACGATCATTGAAAATGCTGCAAGAGAACCGCATGTCGTCGATCTTGCCAACTTCCTCAACGCTTGCGGCGCCAAAATCTCCGGTGCCGGAACCGATGTCATCAAGGTCAAGGGTGTGGAGCGTCTGCACGGCTGTACCTATGCCATCATTCCCGATATGATCGAGGCGGCGACCTTTATGATCGCGGCAGCGGCAACGCGCGGTACACTCCGCATCAACAATGTCATACCGAAGCATCTGGAATCCATTTCCGCAAAGATGGAGGAAATGGGCATTCGTGTGGAAGAGCTGGATGAGGCGGTCATTGTTTCCCCTGCAGAGCATCTGCACCGCGTCAACATCCGTACACTGCCGTATCCCGGTTTCCCGACCGATGCACAGCCGCAGATGTGCGTGCTTCTGTGTCTGGCACACGGTGTATCGACCCTGTATGAGGGTGTGTGGGACGGACGGTTCCGTTATGTGGAAGAGCTCAAGCGTATGGGCGCAAAAATCAAGGTGGACGGAAAGACCGCCATCGTCGAGGGCGTGGAAGCCCTGTCGGCAGCGCCGGTCCGTGCCGTTGACCTCCGTGCGGGTGCCGCAATGGTCATTGCCGCACTTGCGACCACCGGCAGAACAGAAATTGAAGAGATTCAGCATATTGAGCGCGGATACGATGATATCGTCGGCAAGCTGCGCGGTGTCGGTGCGGACATCCGGAAGATCAACATTCCCGATCCGTATCTGTATGAAAAAGCAAACTGACAGCGTGTCATGCGGTCTGTCCGCAGGTGTTTGAAAACAGAAGATGAATTATTGATGTGAAGTTAGAAAGAGGTAATATTATGGCAAAGGGAACTGTCAGCGGAAATTATCTGATGTATCAGGGGAAGCCTCTGATCCGTCAGGACAATGCATATGTATGGGGCGATATGAACGACCGTGCGGTCCTGTCTCTGTTCGTTCTGTCCAATAAAACCGTCAACGGCCGTGAAGTGCCGGATAACATTCTCGTTCAGGTGCTTTCCACCGATGAGAAGCGTACCTGCCTCAAGCAGGGGCAGAAGAACGGCCTGTTTGCGGCGCTGGACATCGGCACCGTATGGCTGAAAAAGGAACTGGGCGAATAAGCCGGGTTCACGGGAATACTGTACAGCATATCAGGATATCTGCGGCTCGATTGCAGGTATCCTGATTTTCATTTCCGAGGCTGCTGACTGCATGTATTTTTGCGGTTGATCTGCATAACTGCCGACGGTATGTATCATACTGAAAGAAGAATCCGTCAGAATGGTGCGCTGTTGTTTTTTTGCTTTGAAAAATGCAAAAAATATCAGAAAACCATTGACATAAACGGCGATATGGTGTATAATGGTATTGAAAACCAGAAGATGCGATAAAAAGCACATCATATATCACATCGGACACGACAGGAGGCATATCAATGGAGCTTCTTCAGAATACAATCAATGATACCAAAACTACAGTGCATGTCTACGGAGATTCGATCTTCAAGGGCATTGTCATGGATAAAACAACGGGGCAGTATGTACCGATGCCCGCAGACGACTTTGCACCGATCGCTGATCGGTATGATGTTGATATTGTCAACAAGTCAAAGTTCGGCTATACGATCGACCGCGGCTGGGCACTGCTTTCCCGCGCGCTTGCAAAGCAGAAGCCGTGTGATGTGCTTGTGCTTGAATACGGCGGAAACGACTGCAACCACGACTGGCGTGCGGTTTCCGATGCACCGTCCGGCGAGCACGCACCGGTAACAGCGCTGGAGACCTTCCGCACGACACTGCGCGCCATGATCGACAGTGTCCGCAAGCTGCAGATCGTTCCGGTTCTCGTCTCGCTGCCGCCCATTCATGCACAGCGGTTTCTTGACCACATTGTCGCAACGACAGAGGGGACCTCGGCTGACCGGATCGTATCATGGCTCGGTGATGTGGAAATGATCTACCGTTTTCAGGAGCTGTATTCCAATACTGTGACAAAGATCGCTTATGAAATGGGCTGTGCTTATGTCGATCTGCGCTCGGCATTCCTCGATAAGCACAATTATGCCGATCTTCTCTGCGCCGACGGCATTCATCCCAATGAAGCCGGACATGCGCTGATCGCAGGGACACTGTCCGATGCTGCTGACCGGATGTTCAGCGGACGTGCAGCCGGAGCGGTTCCTGCATAAGTAAAAAGCAATATCAAATATATAGAAATCGGAGAATTACCATGAGCGTAAGAATTGTCATCGACTCCGCATCCGACATTCCGGCATCGTATGCCGCGGCGGCATTGATTTTTCGATGCCTGTTGTGATGACCTATGCCGGCGATCTGAACGACGGTCTTGTGGATAAATATCTTGGTGACAGCAAGGCGGTCATCGGCGATCATGCAGAACAGATCACCGTCGGACAGCTGGGCTGTGTCATCGGTACCCATTCCGGTCCCGGCGCGATCGTCATTTCCTTTGCCGCAAATGAGGCATGATCGACAGAGACGGATCTGGTCCATGAATCAGGGCTGCCGCAAGCACCGTTGCTTGCAGCAGCCCTGTTGTTATATGCGTGTTTATTCGGATTCTTCGACCGCGGCAAAGTCCAGGATGACTTTTTCGCCGTTTTCCCACCATGTACCGACACCGAAGATGTTATAACCGGCATTCGGATCGAACGGGACGACAGTATCATCAGCTTCGAGACCGTATTTACAGGTTTCCAGCGTGTATTTGACACCGTCAATGGTCATCTCGGAGATACCCGATGCAAGGATGGTACCCTGATACGGCGTAAAACACGGAATCGGCATCAGCAGAATGACGCGCGGCAGGGGTGTATCGATGGTTGCCTCTTTGATTTCATTGAACATCGTGATGCTGACATTTTCTGCGATTGTGTTGTCTGCATCGAAGATAGCCTTACTGCCGCCGGTGCCGTTGAAGTAGATTTTCTGACCGAACGTACAGCCGGAGAAAAGAACCGTGCTTCCCTCAACCGCATTGATGAGCAGCGGCTGGTCGTAGGTTTCGCCGGTAATCACCAGCGGATCGCCTGCGGGAACATCGATGACCTGGCCGACAAAAGTGGCGAGCGTCAGTTCCGGATCGACTTCTTTGGTTTTCTCGCAGGAGACAAGTGTGAACAGGGATAAGAGCATACAAAGGGAAAGAAAAAGTGAAAAAATGCGTTTCATTTGGGATACCGTCCTTTCGTATTGGTTACATTCATTATATCATAATATGGGAATTTGTCAACCGTTTTTGTGCGAACCTCTTGATTTTTTTTCGGATTGTGATATAATGAAGAAAACCAATTCATGAAAGGAACGAAACCTGAATATGAAACTGACTGTACATGCTGGTGCTCACACCAGAAAGAATGCCCTGCTTTCCGTGGTACTGACTGCCGAACAGCTGGCCGGTATCGATACGAATGCTGCGCTCGCGCTCCGTTATGACGGCGGAAAAATGCTCGCCGCACAGCTGAAAAAGTCCGGTGAAAACTATGTCCTGACCTTTGTGCTCGATTTCCTTGCGAAAGGTGAGGAGGCTGTGCTGACACTCGTTTACGGCGAGGCGGCGGATACCTTTGCCGCTGTGAATCTGGCATCGGAGGGACGTGTGGCGCTGATGGCGGGCGGCGCGGAATATACCGCGTATCGCTACAACATCGGCTTTGCGAAGCCGCACATCGGTCCGATTGTCAACAAGTACGGGGAAAACATCACCCGCTATGATTTTGAAGCAAAAGAGCATCCGCATCACCGCTCCATCTGGTTCTCCCATGGCAGTGTCAAGGTAGAAAATGCCGAAACCGGCTTTGTTTCCGCCGAGGTTGACACATGGAATGAAAATCCGCACTATGGTTATATCAAAACAAAAAAGATCGCCGAAACCGTATCGGGTCCGGTCTGCAGCGCTTTCACCGCGGAAAATGTCTGGACGGACGAGGACGGTCATCCGCTGTGTGACGATGTGACAACGGTCACGATGGCACAGCCTGAGGACGGTGTGACCGTGCTTGACGTTGATCTGACGCTCATCGCGGCATACGGCCGTGTGACGCTCGGTGCAACAAAGGAAGCCGGCCCGATCGCCGTCCGTATGGATGAGACCCTGCGCGCGGACCGCACCGGTACGCTGACCAACGCATGGGGTGCTGTCGGCGAGGGCGAGATCTGGATGAAGCGCTCCGATTGGAACGACTATTACGGTACCACCTCGGGCGGTCATGTCGCGGGTATCGCTGTCTTTGACACTGAATCCAATGCGAAATATCCGACCTACTGGCATTCCCGCAACTACGGTCTGTTTGCACCGAACCGCTATTACCTCGGCGGTGAGGAGATCATCGAGGCGGGCGGGACA
>JAFTLK010000172.1 GCA_017455975.1 Clostridia bacterium
AGCCGTATCGGGCGTAACGCCGATTGCGAGCACTGCCATATCCGCATGAAGCGGGAGTGCATCCTTGAGAAGAACATCTACGCCGCCGTCGCGTTCTGCAAATCCTTCGACCGTCCGGTTCAGTGCCAGCTTCACGCCGTGGGAGCGCAGTTCGCTGTGAATGAACGCTGCCATATCGGGATCAAACGGTGTCATGAGCTGTCCAAGATTCTGCACGATGGTCACATCCATTCCGAGCTGGCGCAGATTTTCTGCCAGCTCCAGTCCGATGAAGCCGCCGCCCGCAAGAACTACCGATTTCGGCGTATGCGCACGGATATATTCCTTAATGCGGAACGTGTCCTCCACGGTGCGGAGCGTGAACAGTTTCTCGCTGTCCAGTCCCGGGAACGGCGGTGTGGTGGGCTTTGCACCGGGGGAGAGAATCAGCTTGTCGTAGCTTTCCTCAAATTCCTCGCCGGTTTCCAGATTTTTCACCGACACCGTCTTTCTGTCGGGATGAATCGCCGTGACCTCATGCCGAACCTTCATATCGACATGGAACCGGGTATAGAAGCTCTCGGGCGTCTGAAGGGTCAGGGCTTCCGGGTCTTCGATCATACCGCCGATATAGTACGGCAGTCCGCAGTTGGCGTAGGAGATGTATCCCGAACGCTCGAACACTGTGATTTCCGCTGATTCATCCAGTCTGCGGATTCTTGCAGCCGCCGATGCACCGACCGCTACGCCGCCTACGATTACAACCTTCATCTTATCGCTCCACCTTTCCACGGTAATCGGCAATGCCGCCGATGTTGGTTACGTTTGTGTATCCCATCTGTTTCAGTACAGCTGCCGCCTGACGGCTTCTTCCGCCGGACAGGCAGTGGACGAACAAAGGGGTATCTCTATTATATATGATATACGTCGCTTTGTCAATATTCTGCAGAGGAAGATTTTGTCCGCCGGGGATATGTCCTTCGGCATATTCTTCCGGGGTACGGACATCCAGCAGAATGGCTCCGGATGTGGTCTTGTATTGCTCTACACCCTGATTGATGTCAGGCTGTTTCAGAAAATCGAAGAATCCCATTTTGTCCCTCCATAATTTGTTTTATCTTTATTTACAGCATTGCAAGAATGGCACTCTTTGGTCTTGCGCCTATCGCCTGATTGACAATCTTTCCGTCTTTGATGACCACCAGTGTGGGAATGCTCATGACGCCGAACTGCGCCGCCAGCTCCGGTTCCTCGTCCACGTTGATTTTTCCGACCTTGATATCTTGTCGTTCCTTTGCGATTTCTTCCACGATGGGAAGCACCATGCGGCAGGGACCGCACCAGGGTGCCCAGAAGTCAAGCAGTACGGGCTTGTCGGAATGCAGAACTTCGTTTTTGAAATTTTGGTTGTTGATATGGATAGCAGACATTGTACAGTCCTCCTTTTCTTTTTGTGGCTTTATTATAGCACAGATTTGATTTTTGTTCTGTGATGATATCACATTTCCGCTGCATAAAGTTTTAGGAGAAATCCTCAAGTGAAGTGCTTGGAATTTGAGAAATCATGTATCATTTCCGCCTGTTCGTTTTACGATTTCCAAGTCCGGAAAAGAACCGGTTTTTGTGCTCTTTGACACTCTCGTGTGCGCTGTCTCCGCGTGCTCCAAAGCCATATATGGTCAGTTCTGTGGTCATAAATACCTCCCATGAAACCGTGCGGGATGCACAGTCGCGGGAGGTTGTTTGTATTGTAGTATAGGTTGGTGGATTTTGCGAGAGGGTTGGAGATTGTTTGGGATATTGATATCGGCACGGATATATCAGTGCCAATGTCAATCATTGCCCCGCAGTAAACAAAGAAAAGATCAATCATCGTCATCCTCGTCTTGGCTTCGACGACGTTCTTCTTCCTCCTCTTCCTCGCGGCGGTATTCGCTATCGTCCCAATTGTAGACATACTCTCCTCGGCTCCAACTGTAACCGTCCTTGTCAATATCCTCGTATTCACCGGACTCGTAATTAAAACACCATTTTGTCATAATTACAGTTCCTCCAGATTATCTTTGAGATTTTTTATTTGATCGTAAGAAGTGTTGAGTTCTTCTGCAAGATGCTTCAAGATAGGCGTTGTGGGCATTTTGGTAACATGAGCTACATTTGTGACAATTCCGTCAACACTGTTTCGAGAATATATTGCTCGGAACATTACAATATCTCCATTTTCAAAAAAGTCGAAGTCTTGTTTACAAGCATTTGCCCATAAACCACGCATATACTCTGCAGAATAGTAATCGCTATTCTTTACAGAGAGGATTAACTCACAGAGCTTTTTGTAGGTTCGTTTGTTGTATTCGATTGCTTTCTTTAGTGCAGTTTCGGTGAAGAAGGATTTGC
>JAFTLK010000173.1 GCA_017455975.1 Clostridia bacterium
GACAACCGTGTCTGCACGGCGGATTCCGTGACAGGGAACGCATACATGGCATCCTGCGTCTGCAAAAGATCCGACAGCAGAAGTGACAGATAGTCGTATGCTCCGGAGCGGTTTTCACAGTCCGCACCGACACTCATCAGCATCGGCGCGGAAACGGTGATTGTTCCGCCAGCCGCGGACGGATAGCCGCAGAGGTTGTAATCCTTGCCAAGCATATCAAAGAAATAAAGCATGGACGACAGCGTATCGGGTGCGCCAATGTGCAGCTGCAAAAACTTGATATCGCCTTTCGCAAATGCATCCATGATATCGCCGCATGCCGTCACGCCCTGCGGATGTCCGGAAAACGATCCGACCGCGCGGTTCATATAGCCTGTCGGTGTATATGTCAGCGTTTTTCCGTCAAATGCCGCCGCTTCATAGTCGGAAAGAAACCCGAACACCTCCGCAAATTCCGCGGAATCAAAGGAACAGGTTTTGTTATCAAAATCGATGAAATCATACATCGCCGACTGCCGCATCTCGCGTCCGGTGTAGTCACAGAACAGCGACTGTCCGTCCTCCAGATTCTCATAGATTTCAATCAATTTGTCGTAGGTAAACGGCGTTCCGGCAGGCAGAATGTCCGTCGAGGTCACAAGCGTGGACAGCTCCACGGAAAATGGAATGCCTGTGATCTTGCCGTTCTGCGTCATCGCATCGCGCACGCACCGAATCAGCCGCTTGCGTTCGGCGAACTTCGTCATATCCTCAAACAATCCCTTTTCCACGAGCATGTCGCGGTCTTTATACGATTCGCCGATCAGATACACATCGTACTGCTCACCCGCAAGCAGTGCTTCTTCAAAGAGCTTATCGCGGATGGAGGTGGTGTCGCCGGGTACGGTATTTCCATTTTTATCGGTACGCGCCAGCTTGTCAAAATTGGTCAGCTCGATGAAGTATTCATCATTTGTCATGTTGAAGTGCGCAACCGATGCATCGATCATCTTCGCGCGGTCATAGTCCTGTCCCATGAACTCATCGGTGCCGATGGATGCCACACGGACAAGCTGCCGCATCGGGCGTTCTGTCGCGTCGGTCGGTGCGAGGATGGCAGGATAATCCTCACCCGTCAGCGGGTTGTCGTACCAAACAAGGAACCGATCCTCGGACAGTACATCAACAAACTGCAAAGCATCCGGTGACAGATAGGATTTTGAAAAATCGCAGATAAAGGTGTCCTCCCCGCCGCGCTGAACCGTGATGCCATCCGCATTGACGAAATAGACTCCGCCGTCCTCACCGTAGAGGACTTGGGATGCTTTGCTCCATGCTTCGGTTTCCTCATACAGGCGGATGTCGGTCAGTGTCTTTTTTTCTTCATCATACAGCATACATTCGCCGTTTTCGCAGACCACGATCACACGGCCGTCATCGAGACGGAGGGCGGTGGTAACAGGAGCTGTCGGCATAAACGGACCACTTAACACAAAATCACGGTCGAGGAAGAAAATTCGGTTGTCTTCGTTGCAATGGGTATACATATACAGCGATTCATCGATAGCCATAAACACGGCATAACCGCTTTGCTGATACGGAATGGCAGCAACTTCACCGATGACCTTTCCCTGCGCATCATTACGGACAACCGTGTTTACCCGTCTGTTCTGATCAATTTCAAACGAAAGAATCTCTCTGTTTGCTTCATCATAGATCTGCGACAGAGACTTATATAAAAGACCGGAGGTATCCGTATGCGCCAGATATTCCCCCGCATGTTTACCAGCCGCAGTATATACATCCAGATACCCCATCCGGTCACGTTGCGCGTATGTATACAGTACGATCTTTTCATCGTATACGGCCGCACGACATGTCTGCGGAACGACCTTATTGAGAAATGTTTCACGACCGGATGGGAGGGTGAGAGGTATGAGTTCGCAGACACACTCCACATTTTCATATTCGGTAATCGTGTCTCCCACTTCCGAATCGCCACGTTCACCGCCTGACGGAAAATCCGGGAATACCACCGGTGTTGTTCCCTCGCATCCGGACAAACACAGCATCAGACACAAAAGCCAAACAACTGTCCCCCAAAACAATACTTTCATACTTGCTTTACGATCCCCTCATAAACACCTATTCATTGATGTAAATAAACACCCTCGACTGAATGATCTTTCCCGCCTCCTCTGCCGTGCGTACTCCCTGCGACACATACGATAGCTCCTCCTCAATGATCGAGCGGATCATCGTATCTCCTGCACCGCGCATGGTGGAATTACAGACATAATCGAGCAGCGGCTGCATCGCGGGTTTGAGTACCTGCATCGACGCATCATAATAGGATTCCGACAATGAATCCAGCCCCGATTTGGATGCCTCACCGAACTGAATCCGCAAGGCCGAGCCGTACTGCCGCGTTGTCTGTGTACCGGTTTCGCTGAATAAATAATAATACTGTATTCCCCACGAAAGACGTGTCTGCACGGCGGATTCCGTGACAGGGAACGCATACATGGCATCCTGCGTCTGCAAAAGATCCGACAGCAGAAGTGACAGATAGTCGTATGCTCCGGAGCGGTTTTCACAGTCCGC
>JAFTLK010000174.1 GCA_017455975.1 Clostridia bacterium
CCCAGTGGGGTGCTGCGCACGCACCGAAGGTCATGGCGACCGTCGACGGTGAATACAAGCGCATCTTCGGCTGGGAAACCTGCGCAACCGGTCCCGAATATTCCGCATTCCTGCGTCAGTTTGTCACAGAGTTCCTTGATTTCATGAAGGGTCTTGGCAAGGATCACAACTGCTATTTCCACATCTCCGACGAGCCCAACGATGCACAGCTGGAGTCCTATATCGCGGCAAAGGACGTTGTCCGCGATCTGCTTGATGGCTATATCATCATGGACGCGCTGTCTCACTACGAATTCTACGAATCCGGCGCACTGGAAACGCCGAGTCCTTCCAACAAGTCCATCGAGCCGTTCATTGCCAACAACGTCCCGAATCTGTGGACATACTACTGCTGCGGTCAGCATACGAATGTTTCCAACCGCTTCTTTGCAATGCCGCTCGACCGTACCCGTGCGATCGGCTACCAGTTCTATAAGTACAACATCGTCGGTTTCCTGCAGTGGGGCTACAACTTCTACTTCAACCAGGGGTCCGTCTATCCGATCAATCCCTATGAAATCTCCGACGGTGACTACTTCACGCCGGCAGGTGACTGCTATTCCGTCTATCCCGGTGAAAACGGCGAAGCGCTCGACTCCATCCGTATCTGCGCGTTCTACGACGCACTGCAGGATCAGCGCGCAATGCAGCTGGCAGAAACGCTGGTCGGCCGCGACGCTGTCATGAACGCCATCGAAGGCGATCTGCCCGAGGATCAGAAGATCACCTTCTCCCGTTACCCGCACGGCATCGCATGGATGCATGAAACCCGCGCAAAGATCAACGCCCTGATCAAGTCCGCACTCTGATATTTGAAAAGATCGAAAGGAGCATTCCCTATGAATACCAAAACACTGCTTGCCGGCATTGAAAACGGCAATTTCGATACCGTTCTTTCCTCCCTTTATGGTGCAGATCAGCTGCAGATGCAGCGCGCACGCTATGCAAAGGCTGTCGGCGAATATATTGCCAACTACGGTGAGGCAGAGGACGTCAATGTCTTCACTGTCGCCGGTCGTTCCGAAATTTCCGGCAACCATACCGACCACAACCACGGCTGTGTCATCGCGGCTTCCATCAACCTCGATATCATCGCGGTTGCCGCAAAGAACGGTGAAAACATCATCCGCATCAAGAGCGAGGGCTTCCCGGAAGATGTCATTGACATCACCGACGAAACCATCGACGAGGCAAAGTTCTTCACCTCCGGCGCCATCATTTCCGGTGTCTGCAAGGGCTTCAAGAACAACGGCTTTGCCATCGGCGGCTACAATGCATACACGACATCTTCCGTTCTGAAGGGTTCGGGTCTTTCCTCATCCGCTGCATTTGAAGACATGGTCGGCAACATCCTCAACTACTTCTTCAACGACGGCGCAATCGACAACGCGGAAATTGCAAAGATTTCCCAGTTTGCGGAAAACAAGTACTTCGGCAAGCCCTGCGGTCTGATGGACCAGGTTGCCTGTGCGGTCGGCGGCTTCGTTGCGATCGACTTTGCTGACCCGACCAAGCCCGTCATCGAAAAGATGGACTTTGACTTGACCTCCCACGGCTACAGCCTCTGCATCGTCTCCACCGGCGGCAATCATGCCGACCTCAACGAGGACTATGCGTCCGTTCCCGCAGAAATGAAGGCGGCAGCCTCCCACTTCGGCAAGCCCGTTCTGCGCGAGGTTGCGCTGGAAGACCTGATCGCGGCGATCCCGGCTCTGCGTGAAGAACACGGCGACCGCGCGATTCTGCGTGCGTTCCACTTCATCAACGAAAACAAGCGCGTCAAGGCGCAGACTGAAGCACTCCGGAAAGGCGACCTTGAAGCATTCTTCGACGGCGTTCTCGCATCGGGCAACTCCTCCTTTGAGTATCTGCAGAACGTCTATACCACAAAGAACGTTTCCGAGCAGGGTCTGTCGCTGGCACTGGCACTGGCACAGTACTATCTTGCCGATAAGGGCGGCGCATGGCGTGTCCACGGCGGCGGCTTTGCAGGTACGACGCAGGCTTATGTCAGAAACGAAGATGTCGAAGGCTACCGTGCGCTGATGGACGGCGCGTTTGGCGAGGGCGCGTGCATCGTGCTTCGCGTCAGAGGCATCGGCGCAGGTAAGGTTATCTGATTTTTATATATCGGTTCTTTGCCGCAGAATACATTCCGGTGTGTTCTGCGGCATTGTTGTTATGTTGTTAGGAATTTCTGCACAAAAATCATATGTCGTTTTTGGATATACCGACGAAAGTGCGTTGGCTCTTGTTTTTTTATCTGAAATTTGTTGTTTTTTTGAAAAGTATGTGATATAATAGTGACAACAAAGAAAAACGGAGGATTACGCCAATGGCACATATCAAGACCTGGACTTGATCGGAATGGAATCGCAGTTCAAGGACAGGTATTTCGGAAAAGCCCTGATATATCAGGAGATGAAATAAACCGCGATTCCCGATTAAGAAAGGTATTGAATATGAAAACCTTGAAAAGAATCCTTGCACTTATGACCGCACTCGTGCTCTGCCTTGCGCCAATGGCGTTGATGGTTGGGGCATCTGCCGGTGATATGCCGAGATTGGTGTATGACGGAAGATGTGAAAGATGCCTTAGTTCAAACGTAACATACCAAGACTTGACGGATTCTTTATATTCGACTACGATAGTAGGTGAAGAAACACGGTGTCAGCGCTACAAATGGTTGGTTGGTCATTGGTATTGTAAGAATTGCAATCATTACGAATCGAAATATGAGTTTACATACAGTAATCACCCGACCTTGTACTACAACGAGGAAGGAAACATGCGTTTTTGTGCTGTTTGTGGGTATGAAGAATATATAAATTATTAATAGAGATGGGACGCACTCATGAAAGGACTTATCGGAATTCTACTGATCATAACTACCATATTATGTTCATGTACTACGGATATCATAGGTGAACAGACAACAACCGACACTGCACGTTCTTCAGAAGTCACGACGAATGAAGCACTTTCTTCTGAAACAACGGATGGGGAGCCCTTTTGGGGGTCTCACGTCCGTGAAGTGCGCGAGTATACGCTCACACAGTTGACACCCATTCCCGCAGGGTTTCAGTATGGGACAGAGACAAATGTCTACATGCGGAATGAGCATGTCTGTGTATTTGAAGAGGAAAAGCACAATGGGCATACCCGCGCAAAGCTGACCGTATTTGACGAGTTCGGCACATCCGAGATTGTATATCCGCCGGAAGCGGTCGAACTTTTGGAGCCGCAGGAGGATGGGACGGTCGAGTGTGACTACATACCGAAATATGCATGTCCGTTATCCGATGAGAAATGGCTGATTGTATATGGGGGAGATATGTTCAAAAGTGCGCGCGGATATCTTCTCTGTATTGTCGACCAAACCGGTGAAACGGTGAAGATGGAGCCACTCCCTAACGAAATCAGAAAGTATTCGACGATTCGTGTGGATGAGGATGACGACGGATTGCACATTCTTATCAGTGCATCAGGTGCGCGCTATTATTTTGATGAATCGTTGACCCTACAGCAAAGTTTTCCGGAGACAAACAGAAGCACGGGAGATTATCTTGATGCCTATATGGGCGACGGTGTTTATCGGAATGGTTGGCGCGTGAATGATTTGATGGATCACAATGTTCGGGATGGTGAAGTCAACTCGGTGACGCTTCGTCTTCCGCGCGCATATCTGTGGTATAACGTTCGTTATGGCGGCAATGATGCTCTTTACCTTGAGGGCAGTTCCGGGATCATTCGTTATGATGAAGACCGACAGCCCGAAACCATTCTGAAATGGAGCGAATGTGGATTTACCATGGAGGGTATTGATCATTGCATGATGCTCAATGACCATGCTATGTTTCTGATTCGGGAGGAGGAGTATCTTGGGCGCACCTCGCTAGTGATGAGTCTTCTCCGTATTGAAAGCCGTCCGTTGACTGCCTCCGACAAGCCGTATGTGACGCTGGTGGTGATGGACCATGCAATGTCGAATTGGCTGAACACGGTGGTATACCGCTTCAATCAAACGAACACGGACTACAACGTCAATCTGGTTCATATGGAAACAAACGGAATGGATAACCGCGTGCAAAAGCTCAATGAGATTCTGTTGAACGGAAGCGCAGATATGCTGATGCCGGACGTGGTCAGCGAGCTTGCGGTGCACTTTGATAAAGATATTTTTGTCGATTTGAACCCGTATTTGGGTGACCGATTGCTTGGCTGTATCAGTCGTCTGTATGGACAGGGGGATGCCATGTACATTCTGCCGATGGCGTTTTCCTTTACAACGCTTGTGGCAAAAGAATCGCTTCTGCATGGAGAGGAGATGACGTGGGACACGGTGTACCGCATTCGTGATACACTCCCCGAGGATGCTATCCTCATGGCTTTGGAGCCGATCACGACCGGCACATTTAGCATAGACAAAGACGGGAACATGGTGCGCTCCGACTACTTTGCGAATCTGCCGCAGCGGATGTATGAATATGGCGTTTCTGATTATGCCAACCGATCGACGGGAGCGGTGAATTTCGATTCCGAGGGCTTTTGTGAGATGATTACGTTTTTGCAGTGGCTGTCCGAACACGTCGACGAAAACGCGGGCGGTATCAATCTGACCGTTAATAATGCCAAGATTTCAAATCCCACATTGCTTGCGCGACTGCGCGAGGATGGTGCGGCGTTTGCGGATGTGCAGATTTCGCGCATCGAGCATTTTTCCATGCTGCAGCGGATGTATGGAGATGAGAACTATACACTGTGCGGTTATCCGTCCGAGAACGGCGGCTATATCCGTCTGCAAACGGCAGATACACCGATTGCGATTCTGGAATCGTCCGAATACAAGGACGGCTGTATCGCATTCCTTGAATTTTTGCTGTCGGATGAGATGCAGCTTGACCCCTCGTTTAAGCAATCCGAAATTCCGGTAACCAAATCCGCACTTCGCGCCATCCTTGCCGAAAAATCGTGGTATTATTATCCGAAATCCAAATTGGATGGCGAAGTCGATGAAATCACCGGCGTTTTGCGATTTGAATTTCCGGGTGTACACCACGAATATGTCGATGATTACGGTGCGGGCGGCGACACGCGCTCTATGTATGAGGTCTTTGAAATGACGGAGGCTGATATGGAGGCAATCGTGGAGTTCTTTGATACGGTTGACATGCGTGACAAAGCCGATGAAAAGATTCTTGAAATCGTCAACGAGGAACTGTCCTACTGGCAGAACAACGCACGCTCCCTTGAAGAAACCGCGAAAATCATTGACTCCCGCGTGTGGATCTATGTAAACGAATAACCTCTTTCATATATACTATTTCTTTTTCTCACCATCAGACGGGGTGCTGTGCAAGGACTTGCGCGGTGCTCCGTCTGACTTTGTTACAAAAAACGTAAATTTCATGCGCCCCTCACATAAAATTAACGGCAATCCCTTGATTTTCAGTCGGAAATGATGTATAATAATATAATAAAATGGTATCTCTGTACCCACAATTCCACATCGCCGTTTTTTAACAATCCGCCACTTTTATCATCACAGGAGGATTTCATCATGCCCGAGCGTGTATCCAAAACCAATTACTACCTCGACATCGCCGAAACCGTATCCGAACGTTCCACCTGCCTGCGCAAGCATTACGGTGCAATTATCGTCAAGAACGACGTCATTGTTGCCACCGGCTACAACGGTGCACCGCGCGGACGGAAAAACTGCGTCGATCTGGGCACCTGTATCCGCGAAAAGCTCGCCATCCCGCGCGGAGAACGGTATGAGCTATGCCGCGCCATCCATGCCGAGGCCAACGCCATCATCGCGGCGCCCCGCGATCAGATGCTCGGCGCAACACTGTACATGGCGTGCACCGACCCGGGGGACGGCTCCATTGTTGCGGGAACCTGTTCCTGCGCAATGTGCAAGCGTACCGTCATCAATGCCGGTATCGAAACGGTGGTCATCCGCGATACCAAAACAGAGTACCGCACGATTTCTGTCTCTGACTGGATCGAAAACGATGACAGCCTGGAAGGTACCTTCGGCTACTGATTTGTTGA
>JAFTLK010000175.1 GCA_017455975.1 Clostridia bacterium
CAGGGGTCGGGACCGATGAATCATGCTTTTGATCTGAACAGCCGGTTTTCAAAATAATCTGCCTGAAAGGAATATCAAAATGAAAAACTACACAACACAAATGGATGCCGCAAGACGCGGTATCATCACGCCCGAAATGAAGGAGGTTGCCGCAAAGGAATACCGCACGGCGGAGGAAATCCGTGATCTCGTTGCCAAAGGTCAGGTCGCCATCTGCGCAAACAAGCTGCACACATGTATTCATCCCAACGGCGTGGGCTCCATGCTCCGCACCAAGATCAACGTCAACCTCGGCGTGTCCCGCGACTGCAAGGATTATGATATCGAAATGCAGAAGGTCATGGCAGCGGTAAACATGGGTGCCGAGGCGATCATGGACTTGTCCAGCCACGGCAATACACAGCCCCTCCGCCGCAAGCTCACAGCTGAATGTCCTGCCATGATCGGCACGGTTCCCGTATATGACAGTGTGATTCACTATCAGCGCGACCTTGCAACGCTCACGGCAAAGGATTTCATTGATGTCGTTCGCCTGCACGCTGAGGATGGCGTAGACTTTGTCACGCTCCACTGCGGCATCACCCGCAAGACCATTGAGCAGATCAAAAAGCACAAGCGGAAAATGAACATTGTTTCCCGCGGCGGTTCTCTTGTTTTTGCATGGATGAGCATGACCGGCGAAGAGAATCCGTTCTACGAGTATTACGATGAAATCCTTGATATCTGCCGTGAATACGACGTGACCATTTCTCTTGGAGATGCCTGCCGTCCAGGCTGTCTTGCCGATGGTAGCGATGTCTGCCAGATCGAAGAACTGGTGCGTCTCGGCGAGCTGACCAAACGTGCATGGGCAAAGGATGTGCAGGTCATGGTGGAAGGTCCGGGGCACATGCCGATGGATCAGATCGAAGCGAATATGAAGCTGCAGCAGACCCTTTGCATGGGGGCGCCGTTCTATGTGCTCGGTCCGATCGTCACCGATATTGCGCCGGGCTACGACCACATCACCTCTGCTATCGGCGGTGCGATCGCGGCTGCATCCGGTGCGGCATTCCTTTGTTATGTGACTCCTGCCGAACACCTGGCACTTCCCAATGTGGAGGATGTGAAGCAGGGCATTATCGCCTCGAAAATCGCCGCGCATGCCGCCGATATCGCAAAAAAGATTCCCCATGCGAGAGATCTTGACGATAAAATGGCGGATGCACGCAGAACCTTTGATTGGGAAACTCAGTGGGAATGCTCCATCGACCCCGAAACTGCCAAGGCGATCCGTGACAGCCGTGCACCCGAACATGAGGACAGCTGCTCCATGTGCGGCAAATTCTGCGCGGTCAGAAGCATGAACAAGGCTTTGAATGACGAGTATATTGATATTCTGTGAGGTGATCAGATATGAAAACAACAACTCAGAAAATTATCGTTTCTTCCATGCTGGCTGCACTTACGTGTGTCGCAACCATGATCATAAAAATTCCTTCTCCCCTGCATGGGTATCTGAATCTGGGCGACGGTATCGTATTGCTGGCAGGATGGATGCTTTCCCCTATGTACGGATTTCTTTCCGCAGGACTTGGCTCTGCACTTGCGGATATATTGTCCGGTTACATAGCTTACGCACCTGCAACCTTTATGATTAAAGGATTGATGGCGGTTATTGCATTTTACGGATTCAAGCTGTTCCGTAAAAAAATCGGTAAGCTGTCTTCTCGAATTATCAGCGGTACTGCTGCAGAGATTATGATGATACTCGGTTATTTTGTCTTTGAGGGCTTCCTATATGGATTCGTTCCTTCGCTCGTGAATATTCCCGCAAACGGGGTACAGGGGGGAGCAGGTTTGATTATCGGCATTGTATTGGTTAAGGTTTTTGAAAAACAGAATATTTTTTACCAAGACCAGTTGTGATGAAAGTAGCACTGGGAGAGGTGTAAAATCTAAAATCCGGCAGCGGGTGCATTTACAAGATCAACGATCATCTCTACGAGGGCAGCTTCTCGCCGACTCACGTGGGCGGCAAGCGCGTGAAGCATAATGTGTACGCCGAGACGCGGGAGGAGGTTGAGGTGAAGTTGGCGGAGTTGATTGAGCGGGTGAGGGAGGAGATAGTGGAGGAAAAAGTGAGAATCACTAAGGAGTCACCTGTTGGTTACCCTTAGTGATTGCGTTGCTGTAAGCAAAGAATAGCGTAATTGTGAAAGCCTCGGCAGGGAGTTTCCTTGCCGAGGCTGAATTTTTATATACAAGGCTTATATTCGTCAAGCCCAAACTCGTGGTATGGTTCACGATAGAATTTCATACAGAAATCATTTTTGTTGTTCCACATTTCTTCGCTGTAGCCATTCTTCAAGAAGTTGTATGCTTTATCTAAAGCGTCGTCACATTCTTTGAGTCTGCCCAATTTATAATGACAAGCCGCGATTTTTACGCAAGCAACAGCTTGATATACATAATGCTTAAGCAGCGTATACTCTTCCGGAACTTCACGGTGCGCAAACACTTCGATTCCGTTCACGACTTCTTCAAATGAAAGTATTGCATTTTCATAATCTCCGATTTCCCAAAAACCCAAACCTTCATCTTCGCAGCATGAGAAAAGATCTTGATGTGCCCTCTGATAAAATCCACCCGATCGAACACCGTCGGCTTGAAATAGGATGCCACCGCAACGACGATCTCCTCTTCCGGATTCACATAGATCACATTTCCGCTGTTGCCGATGGCGGCATAGATGTTCTTTTCGCGGTCAATAATCCACCACAGATAACCGTAGTCCATTCCACGGAAGTGCTCGCTTTCGACGGTGCGGGGACGTGTCATTTCCGCGATCCAATCGGCAGATACGATCTGTTTGCCGTTATATACGCCTTTGTTCAGGCATAACAGCCCGATTTTCGCCATATCCTCTGCCGACATACAAAGTCCGTATCCGGGTGTGCCCAAGTCGTCGGGATCGCAAAACCAGATATTTTCTTTCGGTGTCTTTCCAATCGTAAACTGTTTGTGCTCTTCTGCCGTCTCTGCATAATAGTTTGTATGCGGAGGAATCCCCAAGGGTTCAAACAGGTAAGTGTTGGCATAATCCACGGTTTTCCTATTGGTTGCCCGGTATAAAATACCTGACAGGATATGCAGACACACCGTTTGGTAGTTAAATTCATCGGTCAAGCCTTTTCTGCCGCCCAAAAAGTCGAGGGAGGCATACGTCCAATTGTCGCTGGAGCAGACCTTCGACCACGGATCGCCCTTGCACTTGTACGGCGCGCACATGGTCAGAAGATGCCGGATGGTCACGTTATGGATGGTCTTCTCGCCACGCTTGATTTGATATTCGGGAAAATAATCGAGGATTTTGTCATCAACACGCTTTATTTCTCCCCGGTCGAGGGCAATCCCGATCAGCAGCGCTACAATACTTTTTGTAGCAGACATGATATGAACGCAGTCATTCGCCTGATAGTCGTTCCAGCATTCGGAATAGACTTTTTCGCCCGCTTTATATGCAGCAACCTGACAAATGTTCGGCTGCTTTTCTTTGATCAGCGTATAAAGCTCTTCGCCATTCATGGCATACCATTCCTTTCAGTTCTTGTCGTCAAATTCATAATCCGGCAGTTCAAAAATCATAATCCGCTCCCAGTGATTGCTCCCTTCAAACAGATCATCGCAGTCGATCTCGTCGTAAAACTCCAGCTCGTCCACCGTCATCAGATAGCACATGAATTCGTCCGACGGGTAGTAGAAGAACAGCAGAATCTCTCTGGGCGCGGCATAATAGGATTCCATGATCCGTGCCATTACCTGACGGAGAATCTCCACAGAAAAAGGATTGAAAAAATAGCATCGGTTGACATCCTGCGGAACATCAAATTCCTCCGCTCGTACCGACACAAAATCCGCTTTTGCCCTCGGAACGGCGGTTCTGCTGTTTTCTAGCGCACATTGATAGATGCGCTCATCGTATTCAATGCCGATCGACTTTGCCTTCGTCCGATAGGAAAGATAGAATCCGACGCGGCCCTTGCCGCAGCCGTAGTCGAGAACCACATCGTCCTTGCCGAAAAGTCCGCTGTTTGCCAGCCGTTCGAGCACCGAATAGGGCGTTGGTTCATACGGATAGCGGTATTCGTCCGCGTTGGTATCATCCCGCCCGCCGGTTTTGATTTGCAGGAGCTTGTCCCATGATGTTTCGTTGTCTGTCATTGTTTATACTTATACACACCACCACGCTCGGCACACTGCCGTGCTTGATGCGTTCCTTTCGTTGTGCGATTTCGATTTGCGCATCGGAAAATCTTATCGATATTATACCATATTTTTGTGAATTTTTCAATTCATGCGCCCTTGGCACTACGTCGTTTCTATCAATTTCTCGCCGGCGTTTTCTTTGCTTACAGCACCGCAATCACTGCGTCGTAACTTCCAAATGAGCTGATATATCTGCACGCTTGGATATGCTGAAAACAATCTGCCAAACCTCTTGCAAAATCCGCCCATCTATGCTACAATACAAACAACCTCCCGCAGCCGTGCATCACGCACGATTCCTCGGAAGGTATTTATGACCACAGAACTGACCATAGATGGCTTTGGAGCGGACGGAGACAGCGCACACGAGAGTGTCAAAGAGCACAAAAACCGGCTCTTTTCCGGACTTGGAAATCGTAAAACGAACAGGCGGAAATGATACATGATTTCTCAAATTCCAAGCACTTCACTTGAGGATTTCTCCTAAAACTTTATGCAGCGGAAATGTGATATC
>JAFTLK010000176.1 GCA_017455975.1 Clostridia bacterium
AAGCTTCACCCTGCCGTCTGCCAATGCGGATGCGATTTCGGTGTTTCCCACGATGCCGTAACGACCGCCGGTTACCCAGTCGCTGTTCTGAAAGGTACCGTAATCCTCAATCACATATTGCATCATTTCTTCTTTGAACCGAACCTGCCGATAAAATTCATCACTGTGGAAGGAAGAAGTCATTGTCTCATAATCGACATACTGCCGCATCAGGTTATAAACATCGTTGATTTCAAAATCAACGGTTGTCAATGCCATATAGGCATCGGGATCGGATGCTTTCAGCTCCTCCCCAAAAGCATACATATCATCCCACGTCAGCGGACCGTCAAGCAAAGAGGAGTTGCAGGCATATGTGTTTATCATCATGTTCAGCGGCAGAACATACATTGCCCCGCTGCCCTCTGTATAGGCATTCCGCGCTGCATTCAGCAGACGATCTCCGTAATCGGCAGACAAATCCAGGAGCAGGTTTTTCTTTGCGTAAGGACGGTAACCGTGATCGAATAGCACCATGTCCGGTTTGTTTCCGTCAAGCAGATACGAATCAAATCGGTCAATCGAGAAATCCCCGTTCAAGGTATCGGTCAGATCGACATACAGAATATAATACTCATCGCTGCTTTCGTTGAACTGAGATATGACATCAAGATACCATTCCTCCACATCATAGTCGGAAAGCGATACCAGCGTCAGAACGCGTCGGTTCTGCAGATCGGGATTGCTTCCCAGCCGCAGAAGATAAATTGATGTTCTGCCGGTCATGCCCGACTGCGGAACATAAAACATACAGCTCTCATTGACGATCCAATAGATACCCTGACCGTCACAAGAACCCTGATACCAGTTGAGCAGCTGGTGCATGGTATCGCCGCCGTCCTCTGTTTTCCCGCAGAGATAAACGGCATCCTTATAGGAGCAGTACATCTGTCCGTCGCCGCCGCACATCAGCGTACTGAAATACGTCATTTCGGGCAGAACGGGAGCATCTGCCTGTTCTGCCGTACCGCTGTTCAAATCCACGCGGCAGTAAGCAGGATATCCATCCCCCATCATGTATACGCCGTCAGAAACGGGAAAAATACTGCGGCATTCCATAGGAAGAGTGACCTCGTTCAGCAGGGAAAGGGTTTCATCGAAATAATACACGCGGTCTATTGCATTGACGAGAATCCGCACGGAACCGTCGCCGCGCTCTGTGACATGCATGCCATGGTAGTTCTGATTGATGAACGAGAAAACGGACGAGCTGAACGAAAACTGCGGCGATTGCCCCAGTACCTCTCCGTCCGATGCAAGCATCCGCAGGGTAACCTTGGAGAAATCCATGAGACCTGTTGTTTCCAGAAGCAGAATCCGACCATCGGAGAGGACACGGAACAGCTCGGCACATTCTGTTTCATACGGGATTTCGATCTCCTCGGTCAGAGCACCGTCTGTACCGTAGTGATAGATGGTTGTGCGGTATGCATACTCACCGTCAGTCTGCCGCTTGACGGGAAGGTATAAGCCGTCCTCTGCGGCATAGGTATATTTCTGCATTCCGATGAAAGTTACACCGCCCGGACGTTCTACCTCCTCCCGTGAATAGGACAGTACGGAGGATACGGTCACTGCATCCTCCGTCATACGGTCTTCCCATGAAATGTCTTCTGTTCTTGCGGGTAAATGCTTGGTATAAACCGGTTTTTCCGTGTCACAACCGAACAGGAGTGGCAGAAGCAAGCAAAGAACAAGAATCAGAGGAACAATACGTTTCATAAAAAATACTCCTTTGGTCATTCGTTGAGGTAGATCCAGACGCGGGAGTCGATGATTTTGGTGGTTTCCTCAAGCGATCTTGCGTTGTTTTCCCAATAGGAAATTTCCTCGGTGATGATCGAATGCACCGTGGAAACGGTTTGTCTGCGCGGACGCAGATCATCAAAGAACTGAAGCAGCATCTGTTTGTCCTCATCCGTGATTTCAATCAAGCGCCGCTTCTGATCTTCTTCGGATAGCTGATCGAATGCAGGAAGCCATTCGGCGGAATACTCCATCGGCTGCAGGCTGACATAGCCGGGGGTATTGCGGTTATATACGGTGTATGCCGTATCTCTGTCATACAGGCTGTAGCGATATCGATCGATTGTCGCTGACAGTGCGCTGTGGGTGACGGGAATACCTGCGTCATTGGCTGCCAGTGCCCCCTGCATACTGTCAGACAGCAAAAAGTTCAGAAATTCCGCGCAGCCGTCGGCATATTCGGTATCCCACAGAACGGAAGCGGATAAATCAGAATGGATATATGCACTTCCGCCCGATCGCGACGGATAACCGCACAGCGTAAATTCCGTGTCGCCGAACAGCATTTTCAGCGCGGGAAATGCGCGGATATCGTGCAATTCCACAGACAGAAATTTCAGATCACCATTTTCAAGGGCTGTACCTACGGTACCGTTGACTGTCCAGTATTGATCCTCCGCGCCGTACTGCGCATAGGTGTCAAGTGAATCCCCCTGTCCTGTGCTGAAAAACTGTTTGCCGTATGACAGCGCACCTGCATAGGCATTTGTATATCGTGTACGGTTGTTTTTGATCTCATACAAGCAGCGCAGCGCGGAACGGAATTCCTCGGTGTTGAAAGTGGATATTTTCGCATCGTAATCGATGAATTCCGCATAGAGATCGAAAAACGAGTTCTCAAAACCGGATGCGAGGAGCTGTCCGTCTTCCAGCTGTTCCATCATGGAGAAAAATGTATCATAGGTCAGCATTTGCTGTACCTCGGATGCCGCGGCGGCAAGGGTGGTCAGCTGTATTTGCATCGGAATCTGATACAGATGCTCACTGTCGCCGGAAACGGAATGTACGCATCCGAGCAGCCGTGCATCGATCCGATCGGTCAGATCAAGAAAAATCCCTTTTTCGTAATACGATTCGAGCACACTTAATTGACTGATGATCAGCATATCGGGATGCGAACCGTACAGCAGCATTTCATCAATCGTTTCTTTGTAGTAGTCCTGTAAAACGACACCTCCGATATCGCCGATCATATTCAGACTGATTTTGTAGGTGTCATTCTGATTGTTGAACTGTGTCACACCGTCATAAAGCCATGCTTCATCCTTTGTTGTCAACCCCATGACGTCGATCTGTATCACACTTCTGGTATCAGTATCGGGAATCCGTGTCATCCGATACAGCAGAAGCTGTCCCGTCCCGGCATTGAACTCATAGATAGCCCCGCTGTTCAGAATATGAATGCGTTTGCTGCCTTGATTATCATGCCGCAGACCGGAATCAAATGTATCCAGAATTTTCACCGGCTGTTCATTGCCCTGATACAGATAGATGCCGTTGCTGTCCTGAAAATAATAATTCTTATCAGAACCAATATGAATTCTTGCCATTCCCAGATTGTCGGGAAGATGCAGGGCATAGTCCTTGATCTCATTGGTTTTCAGGTTTACGGTGGATAAATTACCGACACTCATCCCGAATAAAAACCTATCATCACCGAGAGACTTGTTGATATGATAGATATTATCGATCACGGTTTCGTTCAGGTGCATATCATAGCAATAATAATACCCATCATAGTTGTCTATGAAAATATACAGAAGCGTGTAACCGTATGGTGTCGGTTCCTCGAATACCTGAATGCCCTTTTCCACCGTGCGGTCACTGATATAAACAGATTTTTCAAATCGTCCGTCGGCATCGGCAATCGTCAGATGGCGTTCATCACGTTTGTCTGTCCGTGTCGGCGAGTATATCAAAATATATTTTCCGTTTTCGAGCGGATATACATAACGCGGGATAATGTTGTCAAACGGCGGAAGATCATATGCTGTCGGATTCCCGTCTTCGTCAAGTACCGATAAATGATACTGAAAGGACTGATCCTGATACGTCATTCTGCTGATATACAGATGATCGTTTTTGGTATAAAAGACAGGAGTTGCCGTTTTGATTTCGGGATGGGTTTCAAAGATATCTGTGATCTCATAATCGATCGTATATCTCACAGGGAGCAGAATGGTACTGTCCCCTGTAACAGGTTCCGTCGAAGATTCCGTGTCTGCTGCAGTCATTGCTGTGTCAACTGCGGTGGTAATGCTGTCGGAAACCACAGGCGTGGGAGATATTGATGCTGTTTGGCAGGCAGTCAACAGCATAAGTGTTCCCAATAGGAAAATCAAGAGTATTCGCTCCAATATTCTTTTCGATTTCATCGATAAAATCCCCTATTAAACGAATCGTGATAATAAGTACATGCAGGACAGTGCCATGCGGTGACGGAACATGGCGTTACCGTCTCTTCCGCCCCGACCATCAGCGCCATCGGCGCAAGGCACAGGACGAGCGCGGAGCTTTGCCGGAATACAGAAAAATCAAAATGAAGTGTGTATATAATAAGACGTCCCAAGCCGCAGGCTGTGACACGCCGCGGCTTGAATTTACAATTTATTCACATATTTGCGTCATTCATTGAGGTAAATCCAGACGCGGGAGTCGATGATTTTGGTGGTTTCCTCCAAGGTGCGTGCATCGTTCTGCCAGTAGGACAGCTCCTCGGTGATGATGTCCTTCAGCGTCAGATCAAGTCCCGCTTTCATATGGCAGTTGTTGAGAAAATCAAGAAAAGCCTCAGCGTAATCATCGGTCAGCTCGACCACAGTATAGTCCTTATCATCACCCCTGACCTCGCCGTAATCCTCATAATAAACAGAAGCGGATGCCTGTGCTGTGAGATAGATCACTTTTTCCGACATTGCACCAAGCAGTCCTCCGGCACTTGTTGTCGGTGCAGCATTGGGATCACCGATTTTCTGATATTGCTGTGTTTCATAATAGAAATACCGGTTTTCCTGTATCAGACGGCGCATACCGGACTCCGTAACGGGAAGATACGGATGCAGGGAATCCGACTGTTCCTCATCCGACAGCAGAAGCGAAAGAAAGGCAATGCAGCCCTCCGCAAGATCGGTATCGGAAAAGACCGAGAACTGATGATTTGCCATATTCAGATACGCGCCTCCGCCCTCCCGTGACGGATAGCCGCACCATGTGAAATCCGCATCCCCATACAGAAGCATCGGTGCAAGGATGTGATTGAGATGCTCCACCGGAACGGTCAGAAACGCAAGACCGCCATCGGCAAGACGTGCGGGCAATGTCGCATTGGTGTAACCGACAGCTCCGAAGATATCACCGGCAATTCGTCCGGCTTCCTCATATATCTGATGTTCCAGATCATAACAGTACGACACCATGTTCCGGAACTGCTCTGTGTTGTAATAAGAAGTCATAGCGTCAAAATCGCAGAAATCCATGATGCCGTTGTCCCAAATCTGCGCGGCAGCCATTGGCTCGGAGGTCAGTACCGCCGGCAGCTCCGTACGGTCAATCACATCAAAAAAGGTATCCCATGTCAGAAACGTATCGGTAATATCATCCGAGCACACAAACGTCTGCAGCCACAGATCCGTCGGCACGGAATACAGCGCATCTCCATAGGAGGCGGATTCCCTGACACAGCCAAGCAGCTGATTTCCGAAGTGGGGCATCAGATCAAGGAAGGTATTCTTATCGTAATACTTGTCAAGCGGCCGCCATGGAGAATCGCCCCAGACCAGAATATCCGGATGCGACTGATACAGAATCTTTTCCTGCAGCTCGGCGTTGAGGTCTTCATGGTCTCGGTTTCTGACATCCACATATTGGATTTTCACACGCCACGATGGGTTTTCCGCGTTGAATCGGTTGACAGCCTCGGTCAGCCATTCGGATTTGCTGTAGCTGAGGATCTCAATATATGGACGGGAATCGGTATCGGGAACATATTCCGTCTGCACCGTACAGAAGCGAGGATACTTGACACCTTCAAAGGTCTGATAGGTCAGGATGAAAAAATGCGTTTCATCAACGACCCAGATCTGATCTTCATTCATCCTGCCGAGTGAACAGAGATCATAGTCCAGCACCTGGACGGGAATCGCATTGTCACGGTACTGATACAGGCCGTTCTTGTCCAGAAAATAGGCTTCTTTGTCTCCACCGATCCAATAAGAGTAATGGTATTCTTCACCGGGCAAACGGATCGGATATTTTTGAAGTGCTCCACGATTCATGTCCAGCTTCACCGGCGGCCTGCTTCCGAGAGTGCCAAGCCAGACACGGTTGCCTAGATATACGATACTGCGCATTCCGAAATTTGGTTCAATCTTCGGATCGTCCCGATAGAACCGCTCCATTGTCAGCACATTCTGTGCGGCATCATAATAAAAGAAGCGGTAATCCGTGCCGTATTCCGACAAAATATACAGATTGCCGTCGTCATCCTCTGATATATGATAGTTGACGTTGGAATTATGTTCATGCTGCAGCGGTGCGGATGCAAGCACGGCACCGGTGCTGTCGGTGACGCATAACATGTATTGTGTGTCGATGTTCGCGATCAGCACATAGCAATCATTTGATACAGGATATGCGTAATGGACGCTGTGTCCGTCGGCATCCGGCACACGGATCGCCTCGCCGACACCGTCCTCCGAAACAGGCAGGAGCATCAGCGTCATATCTCCGGATTCGTTCGAATAATAATTGAAGTAAAGCTTACCGTTGCTGATAAAACTGTACCTGCTGCCGATGGTTTTCAGCAACGACTCCGGCATCTGCGCGGTCAGATCGGTTATATGATGTTTCAGCGTATATGTGACAAGCGGTGTGTCCTTCTCTGTTGGGACGGTCTCCACGGTGTCGTCTGAGGTGGGTTCGCCTGCGGTGTTACTGTCATGGGTCTGCTGCGTCACGACCTGCCGACTGTCTTCCGGCAGCGACACGGTGTCGTTGCAGGCGGTCAGCATGGACAGCAAAAGAATCGGTATCAACAATCGGCAGATCAGACGTTTCAGCATGGGGCTTCTCCGTTTCCTTAATAATGGTAGTAATCACATGCGGGGCAATGGTAGGCTGTTATGGCGACGCCATTGATCGTTTGTGTTCCGTACATGATCGTCGGATGTGTCACGTCATGGGTATAATGACCGGATAATGTTCCGGTATACCCGCAATAACCGCATTCCATATTAAGCGTATAATATACCTCCGTGCAGCATACTGCAGCGGTATGCATATAATATATCCGATCAGGTGTATCGTTCGTCAGATCGACATAATCATGTTCGCTTCCGCAACGCGGACAAGGATAATCTGTGTTTAACGGTTGGATGATGGTTTCCTGTATGCCAGCCGCCCCGACCATCAGCGCCATCGGCGCAAGGCACAGGACGCGTGCGGAGTTTTGCCGGAATCCAGAAAAATCAAAATGAATTGTGTGTATAATAAGACGTCCCAAGCCGCAGGCTGTGACACGCCGCGGCTTGAATTTACAATTTATTCACAATTTCGCATCATTCATTGAGGTAAATCCACACGCGGGAGTCGATGATTTTGGTGGTTTCCTCAAGCGATCTTGCGTTGTTTTCCCAATAGGAAATTTCCTCGGTGATGATCGATTTGAGCGTATTGTCAACAT
>JAFTLK010000177.1 GCA_017455975.1 Clostridia bacterium
GGTTCACTCAAAGGAGCTTGACCGCATCTCGATGCTCGACTATGTGATCGATTCCTATTTTATGCATCCGCTGACCGCCGCCTATGCCGCCGATCAGCTTTGCATGAGTGAGCGGCAGTTTTCGCGTCTCGTCAGAAAGCGCTATGGCAGTACCTTTCATGAGGTTCTCACAGACAAGCGTCTGACGGTTGCCGCAAAAATGCTGACAGAAAGCAGTCAGAGTGTGTCCGCGATCGCACAGCAGGTCGGCTATCAGTACGTTTCCAGCTTCCACCGCGCCTTCTGTAACCGCTTCGGTGTGACACCCGCGCAGTACCGCGCACAGAAGCCCGAATGACCGTAAAAAAATCGCTGCCGCATGTCCCGTGATGATCGGGCACATGCAGGCAGCCTTCTTTTTTATTTTGTCATCCCTGCACGGATAACGGTCTCGGCAATATCGACTTCCTTGCCGTAGAACGTACCGTTGAGCACCATATCGGCGCGCCAGCGCGTCGGCTCGACGAGCTCATCGTGGCGGAAGCGGACGGTGTCGATGTAGCGGTCGGTGATCTCGTCAAAGGTATCGCCGCGCTCCAGATGACGGCGGATGCGGCGGACGAGACGCGCGTCGCTCTTCAGATCGACAAAGATCTTCAGATCGCACCGCCCGTAGATCTCGGGCAGATACAGCGCAAACAGACCCTCGATGATGACAAGACGGTTTTCGGGATCCGATACCGCTGCGTCAAAGTCCGCATACAGACGGTCAAGATCGATGGCGGAGGGGTGGTTGACCTCGGGATACGGCTTGCCTGTGATCGGCGCGATCGTCGTTTTGAACGGCTTGATGAAATACGCGTCCATGTTGAAGATCACGGGATTCACCTCTGCAAAGCGCTCCTTTAAGTATCCGGTCAGCGACGATTTGCCGGAACAGGTGCCGCCGCCGATGCCGACGACATAGGGCTTTTTTTCGTTGGACATGGAATGGTTCCTCCTCATGGCATTTTGTCTGGCTTCATTATAACCCATCCCGCGCAAAAACGCAAGGGCTTTTTGCAAATTTCCGCAGCAGAAATTGATGCGCGTCCGCTATTTTGAAAATCTATGCGCGGTACTGCCCGGAAATCTGCGGATACCCTTGACAATACACAAAAAATCCGCTATAATAGATATATAATACCTGTAATATATCCATGCATTTTCAATACCAGAAAAGGAGAATCCAACATGATGAAAAAACGTATTTCCCTCATTCTCTGCGCTGCCGCTCTGCTTTTGACTGCGGCATCCTGCGCCGATGCATCCGGCTCCAATACCACCGTCACCGATGCTGCAACCAACACGCCGGCAGGTGATACTGCAGCTGTCACCGAGGAGGCCGAGACCGTCCTGCCCTACAACTACGAGCTTGCCGACTTCGGCGGCTACGAATTCGTCTTCTTAAACGAGGCTGAAATCGAGAACAACTGGGCAAACCCGCTGATCGCGCCGGAGGCTGCCAACGGCGAAACGATCAACGACGCACTGTACAACCGTAAGATCGCGGTTGAGGACGCCCTCAACATCACCATCCGCGAGGAAGGCATCGGCGGCGACAGACTCGCCTCGACAACCAAAAAGACGGTCACCGCAGGCGACGCGACCTATGACGCCGTCATGAACCGCAACAACGACATCGGCTCCCTGATCACCGGCGGTTATCTTGCAGACCTGCGCTCCATGGAGCAGCTGCACTTCAACGAGCCGTGGTGGGATACCATCGTCTGCGATACCGCGACCATCAACGAGAAGCTGTACTTTGCCTCCAGCGACATTTCCCTGTTCCCGTTTGAGGCAACATGGGTGCTCTATTTCAACGAGACCCTGCTCAACCGCTATGACATCGAATATCCCTATGACCTCGTCCGCGACGGCAAATGGACGCTCGACGAATTCTATAAGATCGTCAAGGCGGGCACGAACGTCAACTCCACCGAATACAATCCCGGCGGCTCCGATATCTACGGTATCGTCACGCACAACCAGTTCATGGGTGCGCTGATGGCAGGTGCCGGCGAGAAGTTCCTCGCAGTCGACGATGCCGGTTATCCGCGTTCGCTGGAAATCACCGACCGCTTCTACGATGTTGCACAGAAGATTGCCAACATCACCGCTGACAAAAACCAGTATGTCGACCGTATCGTGCAGACGCTGAAGACACCCTCCACAGACTCCACAACCGAGTTTATGATGGGTACATTCCTCTTCAACGCCGAGACCCTCGGTCACATCTACAAGCTGCGCTCCTTTGATGACAACTTCGGTGTTCTGCCGATGCCCAAGTACGATGAAGCGCAGGAATCCTACCTCTCCATGATGGCAACCTGGGGCGTTCTGCTCACCACCGTGCCGAAGACCAACACCGATCCCGTGCGCACCAGCACCATTCTTGACTACCTCGCATACCAGAGCTACATCTCTCTGATGGAGCCGTACTACGATGCGTTCCTGCCCCAGAAGGGTGCGCGCAACGAGGA
>JAFTLK010000178.1 GCA_017455975.1 Clostridia bacterium
AAATCTGACGGCAGCCTTCTCGGGTTTCCTCATCCTTCACATCGGCAAGAGATACCTCCAGCGGAACGATATGGGTGCCGGCCTGCCAGACTTCTTTCTGTTTTTCGCTGACAAATTCGGTTTGGTTTACATCAAAGATCATGGGAATGCTCCTTTCTGGCATGAATAGCAAGAACAGCATCAGTATACCATACTGTTTTCGTTCTGTATTATCAATTTATAACAAATTTTGTCTTATTTCACCGGAAGATATGCGTCTGCCCGGTTGGAATCGGTATGGTATGCCATGAAAAACCGTTCGTCCGGCTGACAGACAGGAATAAAGCCGTTACCAAGCGCCCATTCTGTCAGTATTTGTTCAGCCCATTCGGGATCACATCCGCCGGACAGCTCCATACGGATGCAGGTTCGCTCCCAGTATTCGATCAGCCGCAATGGTGAGTGGATATCCTGCACTGCATCCTCACACAGCACACCGCAGGTGTTATCACCGATTACAACAAATTGTTCAGCTTTCTGAAGAAGATAAGGGTATCGCTCTTTCAGGCAGTCCACCAGCTGACGGCTGGCACGGTTCTGTGCATCGGTACCGGAAACGGTACAAGCAAGAATACGACAAGTCAGCTTCTCGATGTGCAGTCTGTAGAATGCATTGGAGTGAATCACCGGCAGATACAGCTTCAGGCGGTACAGATGGCCGTTTTTATACAGATATTCCTCAAAATATGCAGTTGTATGGGTGGGATCGGTCTCTCCTGCATACCGGTAACAGCTGTGCGGAAGCCAATGGGCATACAGCCAGTCCCATGCGGCATTGATACTGTGTTCCATATTGGGAGAGGATGTGACAGCCATAACGGATGTAAACGCAGGATGGGATTCTCCCGTCTCAAAGCCTGTGGTATTGGCAGATTTATCCGTAATGTATAATGTGTATCGGAACCTGCTGCCGACCTGTCCTCCATCCCGCCCGAACAGACGTCCAGCGTATTCCGGATTGGCAGATAAAAAAGCATGTACGGCTGAAGATTCCAATCCCTGCAGACTGCTTCCGTAATAATGAAGTGCAGTGACGGCAGGGACATTCTGTTTTGCCACTGTCAGCGGACACACACGGCTGCCTGCATACGGAGGAAAATAGTACACACAGGTGTCTTTCCGGTATTCGCCCGCTGTCATGCCTAACATGGTTTTGATTTCCCGGCACATGGCCTGTTGGGAAGAATAGCCGCAGGCATACGCAATCTCCGCGTCACTCCATTCCGACAGCCGGATCCGGGATAATGCCACGGACAGTCTGCGGCGTTTCAGATATTCAGCGGGAGTATAGCCAACCGCTTCCATGAAGCTGCGGTAAATCTGCATTCCGGAAGGTGGTGTATAGGTGCCATCTCCGGTCAGTATTGCATTTTCTATGGCGGAGGTAACTTTTTCAACTGTGTTCATAAATCCTTGATCACCTTGACCGCTACTCCCTGAATGAGGCAGTCCTTCACATACATGTCATCCATGCTTTCGTTTTCCGGATGGAGCCGAATCCTGCCTCTCTCCGGTTCTGGGAAATACCGCTTCAGCGTTGTCTCATCACCGACGGACACCACAACAATGTCGCCCGAATTAGCAGTATTCTGCTGGCGGATCAGTACAAGATCTCCTTGCCCGATTCCGGCATCAATCATGGAATCCCCGAAAGTACGGAGCAAAAAAAACTCGCCCTTTCCGGTGAAGGATGTGGGAAACTGGTAGGTCTCCAGTATGTTTTCTTCTCCGAAGTTGAAGGGACCGCAGGCAATGGAGCCAAGCAGATGTACCGGTGTGGTATCCTCTTCCGCTCCCAGCAGATATGTGGTTGTAACATCCAGTGCCGCCGCCAGTTTTTCTGCGATTTCCAGACTGCTTGGCATACGGCTGCCGGATTCGTAATTCTGGACGGAACGGGTGGTAATTCCTACTATTCCAGCAAGTTCAGATTGACTCAGTCGTTTTTGTCGGCGTATCTGCCGCAGACGTGATGCAAAGGATTTCAAAATATACCTCCACAACACACGAAATATCGTTCGTGTTTTTTCTATAGTATAACATACAGAAGCAATGTTGTCAAGATGACAAAAGAAAAAAGCCCAATAGGAAATGGTACCATCATAATAACCGGGTAAATGGTCATCGGCATGGTTATAGAGTATCCTTTTGAGCTTGTTTAGATCATTAATACGGTTGGTTATAGATTATTACATGAAAGGTATTGTATCTTGTAATTAATAAATTTTTAATTGAAACTACAAAATCCCGCACTTTTGAATCGTGCGGGATTTTGTTATATCAGGAGAGCGTCATGCGCTGAAAATATTCACTGTCATCATCTCGGAGCAAATAATTCACACATCAACATATTTTTGAATGAAGGATAAAATACCCGAAGGATCCTCCAATCCGTGCGGATGATGTCGGCAGCCTTTTTTCCCTTCGCAGAACAACGGGATACCTTCTTTGCGATACGCGTCTTCCAACAGTTTTCCGTTTTCGTTATATGGTACGATGGTGTCACTGTCACCATAGACAAGTGCCACGGGAATTTTGTGCGCAATCAGCGTCGGAATCCGGTCGATCGGATGCTCGCGGTAGGTCAGAAGGGAGGAAATCGTGAAGCCGTAAGCATTGACCAGCTCCTGCCAGCCGCCGCCATTGTCAAGCGACTCTCCAACGCCGAACCCCATCGGACAGGACAGCAGATTCATAACCGGTGCATCCAGATATAAAACCGATACGCGATCCGGATAACGGGATGCAAAATTTACGCTGTGCAGACCGCCGCAGCTCATGCCGACGGGAATGAACTTATGCGACAGTCCATACTCTTTTTGCAGATAATCGGCAAAGCGTACGCGGGCATCATGGTCGATATCGCATCCCCAGCGATTCTTGTTTTCCATATAGGCAAGGTGAAAGCCGTTTTCGAGCAGTTCGCATTCAAACTTCGGAAACGCGCCGAAATATTCCATTTTGCACGCCCAATGACCTGTGCCAAAGCCTTCCTGTTTCGGGAAAACCAAAATTGCATTCCTGCCTTCAAACTGAAAATCCAAACGCTTGAAGCCGTTCCATTCTGTATCATTCATCAGATTCTCCTCCAAATTCGGATTCATCGTTCTTTCACCGATGTTCCAAACGCAGTCAGTGATACAACACCGGGTGTAATTCCCCTGGGTGCGCCGAGGATCCGCAGTCGGACACCGTATGCCTTGACCGGTTCTGTTTCGCGGTAATCGACACAAAGATCGCGCGTATTTTCCGATGCGTCGATCAGCATCTCCCATGTGTCAAGTGCCGGGGTCGGCGCATATTCCACTGCATACCGGAACGCACCGGGGTAAATCCCTTCCATGGTTTCCATACCGATGTCACGCCAGATCAGACGAACCGCCCGGATACAGTACCGTGTCGCATCACCGAGACGGAATGTCAGGATCGGTGCGTTATCGTCCTCTGCCGGCTGCCACCAGGTCAGAACACTTTCGTCCGATGCATACAGTGGCTCCCGTCCGGGTGCGTGGCTCGTCGCGGTCGGGCGCTGCATGAAAGTCAGCGGATACCAGCCTGCATCGTTGCCGTCCTCGGGATGCATAAGGACACCAGGCGCGTACTGCGGCGTTTCGGTGGTCGCCGGACAGTATAGCTCACCGTCCTCGTCAATGCCGAGCGGATCCATACTGATGCGGCGTTCATACATATGGTTGAAGCAAAAGAGATTGGTATAGAACGTCCAAAGTGTATGATTCGGTCCGTCGACAATACATCCGTGACCGGCACCTTGTACCAGACCGTGACGCTTATAGGTCAGCGGATCGTGATTTTTCTGCGGACGGAATCCGGACAGCGGTCCTTCATCGGAGATCGCAATGCCGCATGCATACGTGGAAAACTCTGTACCGGAACCGGAATACAGAAGATAATATCGGCTGCCGATCTTGTGCATCCACTGTCCTTCCACCCAGCCCATGCGGGCATTCTGGTGATGCTCCCCGATGCGCTGCCATGGGGTATCGGGATCAAAACGGTTGATCCAGACCGGCTCATGCAAGAGCTTCCACGGCTCATCGGGATCAAGCTCTACACCAAGTGTGCCCGTGACGAATTCGACATCATCCGTTTCTGTCGGTGCTTCACAGCCGATCCAGTACATATAAAGATGATCTCCGTCGGCAAACAGGCATTGGTCGGAATGACGGACGATATTGCCAAGATGATCCTGAAAATGACCGCAGAGCGTGAACGGCCCCGTCGGTTCATCCGAAACGTAAAGTTCAGACATGCAGTGTCCGCCGAGATACCACTTTCCGCGGAACTGTACGACCGCCGGGCTGTATCGCATATGCGGTACGCCGATGTCAATGTGCTTCCAATTCACAAAATCTTCCGTTATATAAGCAACGGAATAGCTCGGATACAAAATCCATTTGCCGTCATGATATACCACACTTGGGTCGGATATGGAGCGGTAGTCATTGAAATCGCGCGGATCACGGCGCGTCAGATCGGTATCCAACCATCGTCCACTGGGGACATCCGGAATGGATAACGGATTGCAGTATGTTTTCATATCGAACTCACCTCGCTGTATGCAACACAAACGAATCATTTGACATTATCAATCAAAGGAGTAATAGTCCTTGACAGCTTCGTACTGTTTTGCTGTTTGCTTCTGCATGGATTCTACAGTCGAAACAAATTTATTGCTGTACGAATGCACCATTGCACAGATGCTTCCGTATACATTGGATCCCCAGAACCCTAAATCATAGAACTTTGTATCGAAGATCAAATCCAGCATTTCTTCGGATTCTTTATCACGAATCAATTTTCCCGTCAATGCGGTTTCCATCGCAGCATAACGAACGGTATCAGTTGAATAACAGCCCATAACCTCGAGAACCCATGCATCTGTTTCGGGGTCATCGTTGGAAACCGGAATGGAATATGCAGTTGCAGCCGCCGTACTCAACGGAGAATAATAGGATTGTTGTGCTTCATCGTATTTCGGGAACGGAAGAATACCGAAGTCCGCTTCCATAGAAAATCGAAGTTCTGTTACTTTTCTGATAGAGTCCTCCGCAAATGCACTGTGACCGTTGGGGAACATGGTACCGCCGAGCTCCCAACCAATTCTCGCATTGGCATCCATGATGCAATACTGCGCACTGTTTTTATCCGAGGTGACACGCAATACCTTATCCGCAACATTGAAAATCCGTTCACTGCTGTTCAGATATGCGTTCCCGTCCTGATCAAACTGAATCAGATGCTCACCCGCACTTGCAAGAAAATAGGACAGAACGCCGCTTCCTGTCATCGTTCCGTACATATCATCAACGGTATATTTTCCGTCACCGTCAACATCACTTCCGAATTCCGCGAGATAGCGATGATACGTATCAAAGGTCCATGTTCCGTCTCTGACATCCTGATACGGTTCAATATCACGGTCAGCACACAGCTTTTTATTGAACATCACAGCACCAAGCGCAAAATCATCCTGATAATTGATATCGCCGCTGACAAAATAGACATCGTCCGTACCGTGTGAATACATTTCCAGAATGGCTTCCGTATCCCACCACGGATGTGTAAAATCCATATTGTCAAGCGCGGATAATTCATGCATATAACCCTGCAGTACACAGTTGAAGGTCTGCACAGTACTCATACACAACACATCATATTCATCCGCATCCGCCTGTACCAGCTTGGCAACTGCAGACGGAATATCAAGCCATGAACCGATGTTTTGCGCACTGATTTTAATCCCAAGCTTTTCCTCCGTCATAAGATTCCGCTGATAAATGGCTTCATTGATGGCATCACCTTCTGCTTCCTCCAGCGTGTAGGCTGCTTCATTGACATCATACTGCTGTGCCCAGCCGATGATAAAATCATCTGCGCCAAACTGATCGGCTGCCGGAACCGTCCGCAAAAATTCTTCTTCCGGTGTCAGGGATTCCTGTACGTTCGTTTCCGTGTCCGCAGGTTGTGTGGTGACTGCATCGCTTGTATCTGCATGATTGGAACAGGCAGACATGAGCGAAGCGAGCAGGAGCATTGCGCTGATTGCAATGTTTGTTCTGGTAATCTGGTTTTTCATGTTGCGATCCTTTCTTTCGTTTTATTTACATCAAATTTTGTTGTGATGGAAAACATACCGACGATTTTGTTATCCCTGAGAGCGACATCCTGACAATGATGCAGCAAAAACAAACTTGCGTCATGTTTCCTGTGATTCTGGCGTTCCGAATGGAAGATACTGTTCTCCCGCATTTCAAGGTGACGGACACTGTACGCATACAGTATGGGCATATCTGCGGAATGGAACGTATTATTATAAATCCGTATGTTGGAGTGATACGGGTGATTGGGCATAGGCTTCATAATGGAGGGACAAATGCTGATTACTGCGTGTGAATATTGATATCCGGACAAAGCACAGTCATCAGTGAAGGTATTGTTTTGAATGGTAACATCCCGGCACCCCCCGGACTCAAACCAGTCACTTGCATCACCGGCAATCAAAATAGCCGCACCGGAAGATGCAAACAAATTGTCCTCGATCCGTACTGGTTTCGGTGTGGTTACCAGAACGCCTCTGGAACGGCAGCTGCCGAAGTGGTTTCTGTATATCTCCACTGACGGTGTATTGGATATGTTTTCAAGTGCGTATAGATTCAGAATGTCCGGTTCTGTCAGATGGCATATCGGCTCACGGAATGTGATCCGGAAATGTTCTTTACTGACAGGCAGGAACGATCCGACTTCCGCTTCCTGAATCGGGACCATGTTTTTTCGGTTGATAATCTGTATCTTATGTCCCGGCTCAGCCCAATTTTTGAAATCACAGGTATGGTAATTCATATACTGACATTCCAGGGTATGGTCGTCAATCACCCGATGGACACATACGCTCGTTCCGTGTACATTCACCGGACTGTCCTGAAGACCGTGAAAGAAGCATGAGTCAACCGTGATATGACCGCGGCAGTTGGAAAACTGCATACCGTCATCCCGTGTGCACGCAATCTGCCGTCCCTTCTTCCGGTTGGCAACGATCTGTAATCTGCGGCAGCAGATGTTTTCGCAGAACTGGAAAAGCATACAGATTCCTCCGCAGGAATGTACGGACAGATCCTCATAAATCAGATTCTGACAGTTTTCAGCAAAGATGCCGCAGTGGATACGTTTGTTGTGTCGCAGCACAACAATATCTCCCACAGCCGACGGTATGTCATGCGTGAGCATATCCGAAAAATATAAACGAAACCGGTCGTTCGCAATCTGTTCCACATTCCGGATATGCAGTTTATCGGCACTGTCAGGTAAAACGGTCAGTGTTTTTCCGTCGTATACCGTATGTCCTCCATAGGTCAATTCGGATACTTCACCGTCGCCAATGTCAAAATACAGGCAGAAATTTTTCACAAAACAAGGATACAGCTGTTGGTCGATCAATACATCCATATAATCCGGCGTTTGTGCAAGGAGAATCGCTTCTGATACCAGCGGCTTTTCCCAGTCAATGGTCAGGTTTTTCAGAGTGATGTTCTGACACGAATCAAATGTGATCGGCTGCAGATGACCGTGATACAGGAAAGCAGCACCATTTCCATCCAAAACAATATTTTTTTTATTTTTCAGAACAAGTGACAAAGTGCGCTCATCAATCGGCTCACTGTTTGAAAGAGAATACGCGCCTTTTGTCCCATGAACTGCATGAAAATGATAGGTGCCCTGTGCAAAACGAAACACTGTACCGTCTTCCGCTTCGGAAAGCAGTCGGTTGAGAATATCCGTATAATCCATTTCCGTGTCCGGAAGGATGTTGTGATCTGTTAAATAAATTGTTGTTTGCTCCATAATCATCTTTACTTCTGTATTAGATTCTGCGCGGCTTGCCGGCGTTATTTGAAAAACGGTTCTTAGAGGGGACTTTTCATGAACCCTTATGTTAAGTATACCACTTGACAACCGGAATGTCATGTGGTATACTTACTTCAGATATGGGTAAAACGTTTATTTTTTGAGTGAGGTGCTGCACATGGCATATCAATCGCAGAATGAAATCCCCATGGGGGTATTTGCGCTGACGGATGGGCAATTGAGTGCGCCTCCATCCCCGGTTCATGCGCGAAAATACATATTTACCGGATCCGGTACGATATGTAATCACGGTTTTCTGGAGCTGTTGTTTCTGGTATCCGGCAGCGGACAGATCTCCGTCGGCGAAGATTCATATTCTATCAAGGACGGACAGTTTATCGTATTGAATGCCGGGACAGAATTTCGGTATATACCTGATACACCGCTGATTATTTACAGCTGTTCGTTTTCGCCAACGCTCTTTTCATCAAAAACCAACCGCAACTGCTGTATGGCAGACCTTGCAGATGTCCCGATATTGGAGGGATATTTTCAGAATTCTGCGGTGCCGTTTCCCGTATGCAGAATCGACCAGAAATATTTTGCACTGTTTCGGGATGTCTTTCAGAAAATGATAACACTTACTGAAAACGGATCACCGGTGCTGCTGCATTTCATGCGGCTTTATATTGCCGAACTGCTCACCAAAACAGCGGAATTATTCTGGCCCGAGGTTTCGGATCCTACCTGGGGCGATGCGGATATTATCCGGAATGTTCTTTCTTATATTCAACAAAATTACGCTTCCCGGCTGACATATGATTCCCTTGCAAAGATGGCTCTGATCAGTCGCTCCAAGCTGTTCAAACTGTTTACCGAAGAAACCGGACAAACCATCAATGATTATATCAAAAAGATCAGAATCGGTCAGGCTTGTGTCCTTTTGGCGGAAACATCCAAAAGTGTTTATGACATTATGTTGGAGGTGGGATATAACGATATGAAAATGTTTTGCAGATATTTTAAGGAGATTACAGAAATGACCCCCTCCGAATATCGGAAACTGTATAAGAAAACATAAAATTCATTAACAGTTTTTTTGTCCCTGCCAAAAATAAATGAATTGCCTATCTTGGTTAAAAATATACCAATGACAATTCGCGATAAAAATGTTATTATAGAGCAAACAGGTATTCATTACAGTTTCTGTATCATCTGTTTTCAATGTTTCAGTATTCTAAAGTAAAGGAGTAGGACATGGAAAAGATTGTTTCCGATCTTACGGTTGTTGGCGGAGGAATTGCAGGCATCGCTGCTGCGGTGACTGCCGCCAGACATGGCTTGCAGGTCGCACTTGTTCAGGACAGAGAGGTACTTGGGGGAAATGTCAGCAGCGAATGTCAGGTAAGCTATGGCAGTGGGGCTGTCAATGCTTCCTTTTACGCGCGGGAAAGCGGAATCTCTGATGAAATAAAACAACGGCTGTTTCATGCCAATCCGCGGTTCCGCATCAAAGAAGATTATTATCTAATCGATGATATACTATTGCAGATCGTTCGTGATGAACCGAATATCTCCCTGTTTCTCGGTTGTTCCGTGTATGATGCAGAAACGGAAGAACGGGACGGTGAAATTCACATTCTTTCTGTATACGGCTTTTGCGCACGCACGCAGCAGTCCTATGTTTTTTCCGGTCCTCTGTTCGTTGATGCATCGGGGGACGGAATTCTCGGATATAAAAGCGGAGCAGAATACCGTGAGGGGCGTGAGGCAAAATCAGAATACGGTGAAGAACTGGCACCAGAGGTCTCTGATAACGGAAAAATGGGAAGCTGTATCCTGTTTAACGTCGCCAAAGCAGACCATCCTGTTCCTTTCCGAAAACCGTCTTTTGCGTACAATTATGAAAAAGACGGAATTCTGTCCTATGCAGACCGACCGCATACAGGACGGGAGCTTCCCGGCCAATTCGATGGGATGACCGGACTTTGGTGGCTGTCCTACGGCGGTCTTCGAGATACGGTTCGGGATGCCTATGAAATTGACTGGGAACTGAAAAAGCTGGTTTACGGATATTGGGATTATGTGAAAAACAGCGGTAAATACCCCGGAACAGAAAATTATTATTTACGCTGGGTAGCCCCATATGCCGCGAAGCGGGAATCCAGACGGTTTCTCGGCGACTATGTGTTATCACAGCAGGATATTTGTCATGGAATCCGCCATGAGGATGATGTGTCCACAGGTGGATGGAGTATCGACTGTCACGATCCGGGCGGCATTTACGGAGATCGCGGTGTCAGTTTGTTTGGTAACGTACCGGCGATCTACAACATTCCATACAGATGTTTGTATTCTGTGAATGTAGACAATCTGTTTTTCGCCGGGCGGATTGTCAGTGCTACCCATCTTGCACTGGGTTCTATCCGGGTTGTACAAACCTTGGCCGCAATGGCACAGGCAGTCGGAAGTGCTGCGGTATTGTGCAGAAAATATGATTGCAGCCCCAGAGATATTGCACTATCGCATTGCCGTGAATTACAAACCATGCTGCAAAGAGACGGGCAGTATATCATTGGTTTGCCGGAAGACTGCGGACTTGCAGCAGAAGCAGTCATTACCGCATCCAGTACCCGGAAATTGGAAAACACAGATATCCGGCGTGAAATTCCTTTGAGACAACAGTATTGTCTCTGCATCCCTGTAAAAAACGGTGTTCTTGAAAGCGTTGAATTATATATTCACAATCCAACCCAAGATTCTTTGGTTTTTCCATATGAGATCTGGGACAACCCGATTGTGAATACATACACACCGCAAACCCTTCGCAAAACCATACAGACAGAAATTCCTGCCGGATATGCGGGATGGGTGCATCTTACTGTTGACCTGCAGGACATAACAGGCAATAAAGCATATTTGATTCTGCCGGCAATTGAACAGCTCTGTATCGCTTCTGCTTTGCATCACATCACAGGTGCTCCGACGTTTCTGTATCGGTCAGGACATCTGAGCAGATGCACGGAAAACATTTCATTCCGCCATGTTCTGCCAGATAGCGATCTGTATACAGCGGAAAATGTGATAAACGGTTATTCCAGACCGGTCGGTGTACCGAATGTATGGGCTGCTGAATCCGGTTGTCATGAGTCTCTTACATTGCATTTCCGTGAAATCCAAACGGTCCGCGAGATACAGATTGTCTTCAACAGTCAGCTTTGGAAAGTGGATCTGAATGTCGGAGAAATCATGGATCAAATGATACCGTCATTTGATATTTCCTTCTGCTGCGGGGATACGTGTGTGTACCGGATCAGCGAACAGGATCATTATCTGCCGATCTATCGGGCTGATTTTTCTCCAATGGAATGTGACCATATTGAAATTACCTTTCATTCTACGAACGGCAGCCCGTTTATCGAAGTGTTTGCTGTGAAAGTGTTTTAAGTGATTCCGTATCATGTAGGACGAGATACGGATCCCGATTATGGTGATTTTCGGGAAAGCATCGATATTGTTTTCAGTGTTTGGATAAAAATCAAAATAAGGTCAACTGGATGGTCGCCGTAATGTGTTCACATGTGTGTTCAATTACGAGAGATCATTCAATTGACCTTATTATTTTTTGATATAGAGTTTTCAGTTCATTCAAACCGCAAACTCCGACCGATCAATGACGTTCTGCTGCAAATCCTTTGAAATATTGCAGAAATAATCGCTGTAGCCGCCGACGCGGACGATCAGATTTTTGTATTGCTCGGGGTTCTTCTGTGCCGCAAGGAGCGTTGCACGGTCAAGCACATTGATCGACAGCTGCTGTCCGCCGTTGGCAAAGTAGGTCTTTGCCATCATGATAAACGTTTCAATGCCCTTGTCCGAGTTGAACAGCTTTTTGTCAAACTTCATCTGCGTGACAAAGCCGGAGCAGGCCTCGGTCTGGTTGTAGCACATCATCGATTTGAGCGCCGCCGTCGGACCCTTGACGTCACATCCGGGTACTGCCGCAACACTGTCGGCAAAATTCGCATCTCCCGAATGGCGTCCGTTGGGAAGGGCTCCCGTCGCGCGTCCGTTGTTCGCCGCACGGCTGAAGGGACTGCATCCGCCGGTAAACACACCGCCGCGGAAGGTGTTCTTCGTCTTCAGATACGCAAAGAAGTGATCGACGATGGCGGCACACAGATTGTCCACATCGGGAATGTCGTTGCCGAACTTCGGTGCGTTTTTGCAGTCGCGCCAGAGCTGTTCGTGACCCTCGAAGTTGTCTTCCAGTGCGACAATCATTTCGTCCATTGTATACTTCTTCTGCTCAAATACGAGTGTTTTGACGGCATACAGCGCATCGGCAGTATCGGCAATGCCCTCGGCAAGCACCTGTCCGTGACCGTAGAGCGGACCGCCCCACTTGTAGTCACGTCCCTTTTCAAGGCATCCCTGAATGATGCAGGAGCGAAGCGGATTCGGGTTGAAGCGTGCAAACGTCTCCTGTGCCGCATTGGACATGCGGATGCAGGCATCGGTCACGTGCTCCATCTGCTGATAGAACAGGGAGAGGAATTCCTCAAAGGTCTTGCAGTCGCGCGGGTCGCCGTACTGGTTGGAGATAAGCTCGATACCGCCCGATGCAAAGTCGTAGCCGTTGTGCATGGTGAACTCGAGTACCTTACCGAAGTTGACCTCGCCGTCCTCGAGTCCCATGTGGGACTTGCCCATGATGTCGATCTGGTTACAGCCGTTCATGCAGTAGTCGTGACTGTCCTCTGGCGTGATGCCGATGGACTCAAGTGCCGTGCAGACAACCTCATCGTTGTAAATGGCAGGAAGTCCGATGCCCGTCGCAATACATTCCGCCGCCGCACGCCAGAGTTCCGGAGGTGTATTTCTGTGGACACGCATTGTCAGGTTCGGTGTCTGATAACCCATTTTCGTGACAAGCTCGAGCACCAGATAAGAGAGTTCGTTGGTTTCGTCGTTCCAGTTTTCGTCAGAACCCGAAATACAGACATTCCAGCCGCGCACGTTGTGCATGCCCTCCAGGAATCTGTAAACCATTTCACGGCTTTCCTCAACCGTACTTGCGTTATAATAATCGATCATGAACTGATCGTAGCGACCGGGAGAATCGACACCGTCGAGCGTGAACAACATCCAGAACATCATTGTCGCGGAGTACATATCATACGCCGGTTCCATCGGAACACGTGCAAAGGTTTCGGCAATGCGTGTCCATTCAGCACTTCTTTCGCTGTCGGTCAGCGCATTTGCCGCCGCCATTTCACGGATTCTGCCACCGACAATGTCAAGCGCGTCCATCGCATCCCGACAGCCGTTGTAGAAGCCGTCCTTGCCGGGATTTTTTGCGCGGCATTCCTCAATCAGTGCGCGGATGCCGTTTGTGCCCATGTGCAGATAACGGTCGTAGTCGGGATTGGAGTGACCGCCCCAGTCGCCGCCCCAGCATGCCATGGACGCACGCAGTCGCTTGTCTACGTCGGTTTTTGCGCGGTCTGCACGAGGTCCCCAGCAGATCGGAAGAATTTCATCGCGGATGGATGTCAGATCATCTTTGCTCTCAGGATATTCTTCAATAAGTCGGTTGAAGGTGCCTTCATCAAAGCTGATACCGCCACCATAAATATACGAAAATGCGCCATTGTATGCGGCAAATCCGACTGTCGGCAGCATACAGTTTTCAGGGAAGGAGATCGGCAGATACTTTGCTGCTTCCTTCATGCCCGCACCGATGCGTTCTTCCATGGATTTTCTTCTGTTATCAACGAATGCCCGACCGAAGGGTTCGATTTCAAATGTGTATTGAGTCATGGATTTCCTCCATATATACTGCCTGTGATGGTTCACTCATCAGTCAGCAATGCATCAATATATTCCTGTAAATTCTTTTCAAAAGTTTTCATCTGCTTTTCCAGCGCGGAAACAATATTATCGTTGGCTTTATTGAATAAAGGACGGCAGGCATCCAATATGCCCGGTTCCAATACAACATCAAAAATGATATTGGACAGGATCATATCCAGCATCTGTTCCGATTCTTCGTCTCTCATGGTCTTGTTTTTCACAGTCGTATTCAGATATGCAGGACGTACCAGAAGATGAGACTGATACTGCATATCTTCAATGACTGCACCAAGACGTTCCGGTTCAACACTCGTTACCGGAACCGCAATGGTGGACGAATTCGACTTGTGGAAGAAAGAATAATACTGCTGCTGCGCTTCATCGGATTTCGGCATCGGGAGTACACCGAAATCTGTTTCCATATCACGGAGCATCGAAGCCATGGTCAGCATTTCATTATAGAACAGAACGCGATTTTCCTGAAAAGCCGTTTTTCTGATTGCGACACCCTTTAATACATCCCCATTTCCGAGTAAATCACCGTTCATAATAGAGGTGTTGTTGTTGCATTCATTGATATGACGCTGTAAAAATGAAATAAAGCCCTCGGAGAGATCAATTTGGGGAATATCATTGTTATCTCTTGATACCAGTCGGAACCCACCGCCATATGTCATGGTATAAACAGAAAACGAATTCAATGCCAATCCGTATGCATCATTTTCGTCATACTTTCCGTTACCGTTCAAATCTGTACTTACTTCAGAACAGATTTTTAGCATGGTATCGTATGTCCATTTTCCGTCGTATACAAGCGAATACAAATTCGAGACATCATAATTTGCAGCCATGCTCTTATTATAAAAAATGACCGGTGTGGATTCCCAGGAAGCCAGATTCATGTCACCGATTGCAAAGTAACTTGTTCCTCCGACGGAAGTTTCCTTTACAGAATTTTCAAGCCACCAGGGTTTTGAAAAATCCAAATGGGGAATGGACGTGATTTCCTGAAGATATCCATTACATGCATATTGAACAGCAGACATTTGGTTGGGCATGATAATATCATATACATCGTCGCCGGCAGAAACTGCTTTTGTGAATGTCGAATAATCAAACAGACCCGTATATATGCCTTTGATCACAATATTATACTTGTCACCGACGGTTGTATTGCGCAAATATACAGCATCGTTGACAGGCTCACCGTTCTGTTCTTCGCAGAACACTTCATGGTAAGCAGTTTCATTTTCGGCAATATCGGTTGTAAGAATCGTGAATTCGTACCCATTATAATCTACTGCGGGAATTTGCGGTGAAATATCTGTGTTTTCAGTAATTGTTTCCGTTTGAGGTCTTGCTTCTGTTTGGATTTCAGAAATAGTTTCATCAGGGTCAGAACACGATGCGAGAAGAAGAGCGGCAAACAAGAAAGTAAGTAATTGTTTTTTCATGTGAATCTCCTCCAAGTTGTTTTGGGTTTGTGTTATTGTTTTGCGCCTTGATTGATTACTTGTCTTAAAAATGATTTTTCGTTAACAAGAGAACCTGCAAGAATATCCTCTTCTGTTACGGATGCCATCAGAATTTCTTTTGCTTTATACCGTTCTCTGTCATAGATAATCCAAATCCGTCCATCAGCATCAACTGTAACATCCGGATAGGAAACCTCATTGCGTTCATCCAAAAGCAGACCCTCTGACCATGTTTTTCCGTCATCGTCAGACAACATGGCAGTCAGGTTGTTTCTGCCGCTGCCGACAATAACATTTTCCTGATTTTGTCCTTTGAAATTCTTGTGATTGATAAACAGCAGTCTTCCACTTGGCAGACGTCTGATATGGAATCTGGAACAGGGATTTTCGATACCGCTGAAACCGATATCATGCCATGTATATCCCTTATCGTCAGAAAAACCTTGTCCGATACCGTGTTTTCCGCGGATCAACATCCAAAGTTGTCCGTCGTTCTTTTCAACGATCATCGGTTCATCGGTGCTGCGGTCTGCATAATCTGTGTAACCAATTCGGGTAAATGTCTGCCCCGAATCTGTTGAACAATAAACATTGGAAAACCGTTCTTCTGGAATATCGTTCAGATCGGACAGCTCATCACACCATATGGTGCAGCAAAGCAGCCACTCACCGGTCGAAAGACACGTAGGTTTGTTCATCATGACGCCATTTGCGATTCTGCGGGGAGATGAGAATCGCGGTTCATCAGCATCCGGATCATCACATACTGCAGCCCAGACACCAATTCTGCCGTCAATGTAAGTATAACTCTGGGAATAGTATAACCAGAGCTTACCATGTGGATCAATCCATAGACAAGGATCAAAAGTACGGCATTCCGGGGTAGGCGCTTCAACAATCAACCAAGGCTGACCGAAGCTTTCCTTTGGATTCCGATGTCTGAGAACAATGACGAAATTACCGCTTTCCTCGCAGGTCATACCACCGTAAAATGCAGCATAGAACCATCCACCCGGCGTCTTTTCAATTGCCGGAATTCCTTGAAACTTTCTGTTTTCATTTGCAAAACGACATGACGGATCTGTTTCTGTTGGATCATAGTGGAATACAGCAGGAAGCAGAGCGTCATCCTTATGTCCGTTCATGATAACATCTCCTTTCAAAATTTGTCTGTATATGTATGTAACAGTTCCTTTATCCAGAATTCAGGAACCTTTTGACCGGGCATACGGCATTCACCTACAGGTATTTGTTTTAATTCTGACAGGATATATTTCATAGCGCTCTTACTGTCGCCGTAACTGTTCAGAAATTCAATCATATGATTCGCTTCCTGTTGGAGTCTGAATGCTTCACTGATGCTGCCGTTATGGAACAGATCCTCGATTGCACAGAATGTATCACCCATTACATTGAAATGAGAACCTACTGCACCATCTGCTCCCATGACAAGTCCGCAGAGGAAGGTGTGATCGAGTCCGTTAAAGAGAACCTTATCTGGAAATGTGCGCCGAAGTATTTCAAAGATTCCATAATCATT
>JAFTLK010000179.1 GCA_017455975.1 Clostridia bacterium
CGCATCCGGATTCTGACACAGGATGTTGAGCACCGTACAGAAGTCGCGGATGATCTCACGCGGTGTGATCATGGCATCCGCACCGGCACGCGCCAGACACAGCTTCAAAAACGCTGTCATATCGTCGGTCGTGATGCGGGGCGTCCAGTTATAATTCTGCCCGTGCAGACGCGCAATGCGCGCGATCAGGGCAAACATTTCGTCATCAGACAACCGGCGCAGACGGATGACAGGACCGAGCATATTTTTATATGCGGTGGTATTGCCGGCGCTGACGCCGTTGAACTGTCCCTCGGCAAGACGCGATTTCAGCGCTTCATAGCTGAACAGTCCCCGGCGGGTATCCTCTAAAAACTGCGGTGTTCCGCCGAGCAGCATCGCCAGACCTTCGGCCTTGCCCTGCAGGGTGTCGTTGAACATCGACAGTATTTTTTCGTAGTTGGTCTCGCGCGAAATGCGGTTGGTGATCTTGTAAAGGTTGACGCATTCGTCAATCATGACGACAAATCCTTTGTATCCGATGCGGCGGAAAAAGACCGCCCAGAGCTTGATATAGTCGTACCAGGAATCATCGTCGATGATACTGCCGACACCGAGTGCGGAACGTGCTTCCGTTTTGGTCGTATATTCGCCGCGGAGCCATCGCATGCAGGCACTCTTTTTCTCCTCGTCATCGTCGGTATACGCACGGTAATAGGCATTCAGCACCGCCGCAAAGTCAAATCCTCCGACCTCACCTTCCATATCGCGCGTCACAGAGAAAATCTCCTTTGTCAGTGCGCGGCGGAAGTCCTCGGTATCGGGCACAATGCCGCGTCCCGCAATTTCGGACTGCAGGGTGGACAGCCAGCGTGCAATGACCTGATTCAGCGCACCGCCGTCGGGCGCGGTTTTGGAGGACAGATTGCGCATCAGCTCCTTGTATGTCGCAACGCCTGTCCCTTTGGCACCGCAGATGCGGCGTTCGGGCGACAAATCGGCATCGGCACAGACAAAGCCGCGATCCAGCGCCGTTCCGCGGATCAGCTGCAAAAGAAAGCTCTTGCCGGAGCCGTATTTGCCGATGATAAAGCGCATCGTCGCAGCCCCCTCGGACACATTGTCAAGATCGGACAGCAGCGCCGCAATCTCGTCCGTGCGTCCGATGGCAATGTACGGTGCGCCCGAACGCGGTACAACACCCGCCGCAATCGAGGTCAGAAGCGTGGACAGTATCCGTTTCGGTACACGTATCGTCTCATCCATGGATGTTTCTCCCTCCGAAATGTTTGTTATCTCTTATTAGTATACCATAAATTTTCCGGAAAATCAATGTTTTTATATGAACGCACACAATCATGTATTTCGCAGAACGCTTACATAATTTGGTTCTACAGAAAATATACAGAAAAAGCACGGAATCCACTTGACAGACCCACACTTTTGCGATATAATAAAAGCAGAGAGCACCGGTGACGGCTGCCTCCCCTTATAAGTTATTTAGAAATAACCGCCAAGTTGGAAGCTGGGGCGGTTATTTCTTTTTTTGATTTGCGATTGTAATGATCGACAGGATAACATTTACAAAAAGTAAAAGAAGTTCCCATGTAACATACATTCAAATCACCTCCCCTCACGGGAAGGCGCAATACGTTTTCGTATGCGAATCAGAAATACACTTCCCGTCATCGGGGAAGCATCCGCCACCGTATCGGTGCTCCTGCGGTGCCGCTGTTCATGAACAGAAACACCGCAATTATCATACTACAAATTGGTCAAAAAGTCAAGAGAATTGTCGAACTTATTTGGATTCCGCAAGATTTCACGAATCATCCGTACAAAGGCTTCCCCGCACCATCGGATAGATGGTATCTGCAATCCGCATGAGCCGGGGATCATGCGAGGTCATCAGAATACTGCCGCCGTTATCCCTGAACCGGCAGAACAGGGACAGTACCGCCTCAGTACACGCATCATCAAGACTGGATGTCGGCTCATCAGCCAGGAGCAATCCGGCTCCCTGCACCATAGCGCGCGCAATGGCACAGCGCTGCTTCTGCCCGCCGGACAGCTCATGCGGATACTGGTGACGGCACGGCTTCAGATTTAATTCGTCTGTCAATTTGCCGATCTGCCGGGAATCGGCAGCTTCTCCGCGCAGCATGGCGGGAAGACCGATATTTTCTTCTGCCGTTAAAATGGGGATCAGCGCATAATCCTGCGGAATGTACGCGATATGACGGTTATGATATACCGTACGTTCGGCTTTGGACAGTGACAGAAGGTCAACACCGTCAAGGAGAATGGTTCCCGCATCCGGTGTCAGCTGCAAGGCAAGCATCCGCAGAAGTGTCGTTTTTCCGCAGCCGGACATGCCCTTAATACAAACGATGGTGCCTGTATCCACAGAAAACGAACACCGGTCGACAACCAGATCCCGATTTTCCTCCTCGTTGCCGAACCCTTTGGTCAAATCTTTGATGACAAGCATATTTATTCCCTCTTTTCCAGGCGGAGAAACCACGCCGCACCGAATGCAAACAGAATCGGGGACACAACCGACGTACCGAGTCCGGCAAACAGCAGTTCAGCAACCCAAATCCCCTCCACAGCACCGCCGGACAAATTCATAGCACGAATCAAAAGCACAGCGGTAATACCTACTGCAATATTGCCGGGCAGCAGCATCCGGAATACCGATACCGCTTTTATCCGGAACAGCGATCGCACGCCAAACATCGTCAGCACACGAAATTCTGCCGCCCTCGCCCGGAGTTGGTCGGAAATGACATAGAAAATACCGATACAAGCCGCCAGCAGTGACACAAGGGCCAGGAATGCAAAGCCCCGGCAAAGCAAATCGGACTTGATACCCGAGACGGCACGCGACAGCCGCGAAACGGAAACATAATAGGCTTCGATTCCCGGAATTGCAAGGATTTCGCCTGCTGTCTGAATCCAGGTCTGATCGTCGAGCATCAGCTGTAATGCAAAGACCGCGTCTCCGTCACGAATGATCTGACAGTGCTCCTCGCCGACAAGCGCAATGATGCGCGCCGTCAGCGCAGCATCAACTTCGGTATACGCCGTTTCCGCGATGCTGACGGTCATATCACCCGGCGCTGAAACAGGGCCGAACAAAAGCGACGCCCCAAACAAAAAGACCGGCAAAAAGAAAGCTGCAGCCGATACCAAACGCAGATTCCAAAGGGATTTCCGGGTTCTTGCGTACGTCAATCGCCGATAGGAAGTCCAATCACATATCACGCCGCCGTTCTGTTTGGCAAGGCTCGACACGATAGAAGAGGCCTTACTGCGGCAGCACAGATGATCCGCCCAAAGCGATGCCGAAAGTCCCGCTGCCAACAAAAGAACCGTGCAGACGGCATACCCCGGAACAGAAAACGGCACATAAGACAAGGTCGGAAATTCCGTGCGGGAAAGATACCACGCAGGCCATGCCTGCGCAGCCGATGCTTCCAAAGCCGCCAGTGCGTCGATATTCCGTGAAAACATTCCGCGGCAGAACAGCACCGATAAAAACTGCGATAACGGAATCACCATGGCGGAGAGAATCAGCATCTGGATGATATGCATCTTCCGAAGTCCGACTTCCGTCAGACCGTACATCTGCAATGCTTCATATTCTGCGGCACAGGCACGGTATCGTTCCAGACACAGAAAACACGCCACCAGCGTCATCAGTCCCAGATGAAGGAAAAGCAGGATACCGGCTTGCAGCAATGCATCCTTCACGTTTCCGGAATAGAACATGATAATTCCATATACAGAAGAAATCACAAAACTGAAAATACCGAGAAAACACCCAAGGCTGACAAATCGTATCGGTCTGCGGCGCATTTCGCGCCATGCATAGAACAGACAAAAGTTCATGACGGTGATTCCTTATTCCAGTTTTCTTTGCTTCTCCACCGGCTTCATCCAATCGACCCGGAAATAATACACGCCAAGTGCGACGGTCGACAGCGTCCATGTCATCGGATAAACCCAGTTGACAATCCAGATGTCATTCACCAGCGGCGTGACCACCGAAAGTATCGCAACACGGATAATACACCAGCACACAAGCATGACCGTCATCGGCACCGCCGCACGTCCGGCACCGCGCATCACGGCGGCAAGACAGTGCGAGGCGGCAAGGAGAAAATAGAACAGCGCACACGTCCGCGCCTTTTCGACACCGAACGCAATCGCTTCCCCGCCCGTTGCAAATGCACCGATGAACACCGGCGCCAGCACAAAGATCACAATGCCGATGCACTGCGCGATGCCCATTGCCGTCAGCACACCGAAGCGCGCACCGGCACGGGTACGGTCGTATTCCTTTGCACCGAGATTCTGCCCGACAAAGGTTGTAATGGCAGAGGTAAAGCAGGTGATCGGCAGGAAGGCAAAGCCTTCAATTTTGGCATACGCGCCGCAGCCTGCCATCGCCATCTCACCAAACGCATTGATGTTGGACTGCACGACGACATTGGCAAGCGCAATGACGGAATTGGCAAAGCCGGACGGCAGACCGTAGCGGACAATGCGGACAAGCATATTCCAGCGGATGCCGAGCTTTTTCAGACAAACCCTGTACGGCGCATCGATGCGCATCAGGCGGAACAGGCACAGACCGACCGAGGAAAACTGCGCGATGACCGTTGCCGCCGCAGCCGAGCCGACACCGAAATCAAACACCGCAATAAAGACAATGTCCAGCACAACATTCAGACAGGACGAAAAAATCAGATAGTACAAGGGGTGTTTTGCATCCCCGACCGCCTGCATGATGCCCATACAGGCATTGTACAGCACCATGCCAAGCACTCCCATGAAGTATACGCGGACATACGCGGTGGACTGCACAAGCACCTCGGGCGGCGTATCCATCCAGATGAGAATCTGCGGTGCCAGAAGTGTTCCGAACACCGACAGAAACAGACCGGCAAGCAATGCCGTGGTCAGCGTCGTATGCGCGGCACAGCTGAGATTCTCATCATCCCCCGCACCGAAATACTGCGCCATGACAACACCGGCACCCATGGCAATGCCGCCGAAAAAGCCGACAATCAGAAACAGCAGACTGCCGGACGAAGCGACAGCCGCCAGTGCACTGTCGCCGAGCAGACGCCCGACAATCAGCGTATCGGCGGTATTGTACAGCTGCTGGAACAGGTTGCCGAGGAACAGCGGAATCGCAAATGTAATGATCTTCCGCCCGATGGGCCCCTCGGTCATGCGAAGCTCGCCGTTTCCGCTCCCTGACATAGAAGCCACAGACTCAATCCTCCCGGTTGTATATGATCGTTCCGCACAGCTTGCCGTCGACAATGTCGTACAGAATATCAGGATTGACACCGTTGACGATCATCATCGGAATATGCGCCTGCTCGGCAATCTGCGCCGCCTTGAGCTTGGCGATCATACCGCCGGTACCGCGCTTTGTTCCGGCACCGCCCGCC
>JAFTLK010000180.1 GCA_017455975.1 Clostridia bacterium
AGTTTATTGATCTCAGCGATCAGAACATCGACCGCTTCGGCAGCAGGAACCTTTTTCACGATCTCACCGTGCCGGAACAGTACCGCCTCGTCGCGTCCGCCGGCGATGCCAATATCGGCTTCTCTTGCCTCACCGGGGCCGTTGACGACACAGCCCATCATTGCCACGCGCAGCTTCTTATCGGTGGTAATTTCCGAGCGGCGCGCCTCAAACGCATTGACCATGTCGATGAGCGGGATCTGCGTTCTTCCGCAGGTCGGACAGGAGACGAGATTGATGCCCGTTTCCTCCAGCTCCAGCGCACGCAGAATGTTGTGTGCTTCCACGACCTCACGCACGGGATCGTCGGTCAGTGACACACGGATCGTATCGCCGATGCCGTCGCACAGCAGAGCACCGATGCCCGCCGCACTTTTGATGGTACCGATGTGCGCTGTTCCCGCCTCGGTGACACCGAGATGAAGCGGATAGGAACACCGCTCGGCAAGCACGCGGTTGGCGGCGATCATTTCACGCACGGTCGATGCCTTGATGGAAATGACAATGTCGGTAAAATCAAATTTTTCAAGCAGTGCGACATGGTAGAGCGCACTTTCCGCCAGTGCCTCCGCCGTCGGTGCGCCGTGCTTTGCAAGGATATGCTTTTCAAGCGATCCTGAGTTGACGCCGATGCGGATCGGCAGATGCCGCTCACGGCAAGCCATGACAACAGCGCGGACGCGTTCGTCGTCGCCGATGTTGCCGGGATTGATGCGGATCTTATCAGCTCCTGCTGCCGCGCATTCGAGTGCGATGCGGTAGTCAAAATGGATATCGGCAACCAGCGGTACCGTGACACCGTGTTCCTTCAGATAAGCAAAGGTCGCGGCACTTTCCTTATCCGGTGCGGCAAGACGGACAATGTCACAGCCTGCGGCCTCCAGTGCCTCGGTCTGCGCAAGACACGCCGCCATATCATGGGTATCGGTGGAGCACATCGATTGTACGGCAATCGGTGCATCGCCGCCGATGACAACACCGCCGACGGTCACCGGTGCGGTTTTTCTTCGTTCAATAGTCATAGCAATTTCCTTTTTTATGATTGGATCAGACGTGTAATATCCTGGAACGTCACAAATACCATCAGAAGCATCAGCAGCATAATGCCGACAAAATGGATATAACCTTCCACATTGCGGTTGACCGGACGCCGGAAGATCAGCTCGATCACCTGGAACAGCAGCCGTCCGCCGTCGAGTGCCGGCAGCGGCAGCAGATTGAAAATACCGAGGTTGACGGAAATGAAGACGAACATGAAGCCGAAGTTATACGAGCCCTGCTCTGCCGCCTCGGAAATCGCCTGTGTCACACCGACAGGACCGGACAGATCTTCCACGGTATATTCACCGAAGACCAGATCGTAAAGCGAATCCCAGATCATCTGCACCGTATTTGCCGACTGCCAGAATGCCTGATGCGCAACGGCAAGCGGTGTTTTTTCAACGGCATAGACATAAAAGTCACGGTCACCGTAGACATGCCCCGCCTCCGTGAAGTTCGGGAACTGCACATCAGCCAGCACCACGGTCTGTCCGTCACGTTCGACCGTGACATCGACAGGTCCTCTGGCATCATGCATGATCGTATAGACGAGGTCGGTTGCCGTATGCACGCGTGTATCATCGATCTTCAGAATGCGGTCCTCGATCTGCAGCCCGTAGGAGGATGAGGTTGCCCCGTCAAAGAAATCTGCGACAACGGTACCGCCGAGGGTCGGCGTTGCGGCAACCAGAACCGTCATGGCAAGAAATCCGACGAGCAGATTCATCGCAGCGCCTGCTGCCGTGATGATGATCCGCTGCCAGACAGGCTTTGCGCACAGTGCACCGGGATCGTCGGATTCCTCGTCCTCACCGACCATGGCGACATAACCGCCGATGGGCAGTGCACGCAGAGAATAGCGGATGCCTGTTTTCTTGGACACACGCGAGAGGAGCTTCGGCCCCATACCGATGGCAAATTCGTTGATGGTCACACGGAAGATACGGGCGGCGGTGTAATGTCCGAATTCGTGAATGAAGATCAGGAATCCGAACATGAGGATGGCAAGCAGGATAAACAGAACGTTCATGCAATCTCCTTTGATTTTGCGGGGATAATATCGGGTAACAAATGTGCTGTCTTAATGGGTCAGACGGCGCATGACCGCTTCTCTTGCGGCACGGTCCGCCTCCTCGATGTCGGAAAGTGTCGGACGGTCGATCTGTACGGCATCATCAACAACCGATTCCACCAGATCAAACAGCTCGACGAAACCGATGCGGTCGTCAAGAAATGCTGCAACCGCCGCTTCATTGGCGCCGTTCAGCACCGCCGTCATGACACCGCCCGCCTTGACGCAGCGGCGCGCCAGCGGCAGAAGCGTGAAGGTCTCCTCATCGGGCACATCAAAGGTCAGACGGCCGACCGTTTTGAAGTCCAGCGGCTCCAGACACGACGGCATCCGGTCGGGATATGTCAGCGCGTACTGGATGCAGAGCCGCATATCGGGCACGGACAGCTGTGCCATGACCGCATTGTCGCAGAACTGCACCATCGAGTGGATGATGCTTTCCGGATGCACGACGATCTCCACGTCATCCGGTGCGACGTCGAACAGGCGGACCGCCTCGATCAGCTCAAGTCCCTTGTTCATCAGCGAAGCACAGTCGACGGTGATCTTGGCACCCATTTTCCATGTCGGATGTGCAAGTGCTTCCCGTCGTGTGACATGGACGAGCTCATCACGTTTTTTTCCGCGGAATGCACCGCCCGAGCAGGTCAGAAGCAGCTTTTTGACACGGTCACGCGGCTCACCGTTCAGGCACTGGAAAATCGCGCAGTGCTCGCTGTCGACAGGAAGGACGGAAACGCCGTGTTCCCTCGCTTCGCGCATAACAAATTCGCCGGCGGTGACCAGCGTCTCCTTATTGGCAAGCGCAACATTTTTTCCTGCGCGGATGGCTTCCAGCGTCGGTGCAAGACCGGCAGTACCGATGATGGAGTTGAGTACCGTGCGGCTCTCACCGGCAGATGCCAGCCACAGCACACCCTCGCGTCCGGGCAAAACCTTGGTATCGGTATCGGCAACGGCGACGGCAAGCTGCCCGGCGGCAGTCTCATCCTCCACGGCACACCACATCGGGTGAAAGCGCCGGATCTGCTCCTCGAGCAGCGCTATATTCTTCGAGCCTGCAATGCCCTCCACACGCAGTCCGTGCAGCGCGGCGACATCCATTGTCTGCCGTCCGACAGAGCCGGTCGAGCCGAGCACTGTGACCGGAAGGGCTCCGAGGGTATTGGATTTTTTCATTGTTTCAAGCATTTTTCGGGCACCTCAACCGGTCAGAACAGGAACGCAAAAAACGGCGTATTGGCACACAGCAGATACAGCACCGTTGCGGTTGCCAGCACTGAGTCAAAGCGGTCAAGCACGCCGCCGTGACCGGGAAAGAGCTTACCGTAGTCCTTGACATCGTATCTGCGCTTGACCAGACTCATGAACAAATCGCCGACAATCGAAACAAGCGAAACCGGCAGACCGAGCAGAATGAGCGCGGGGTAATTGGGCGTGACATCCGCAATCAGCGAAACGATCCAGCCGTACAGCGCAAAGCTTGCCATGGCGAACAGGATGCCGCCGATCGCCCCCTCAACGGTCTTCTTGGGAGAAACATCGGGAATGAGCTTATGCCGGCCAAACAGCCGTCCCGTGAAATATGCAAAGGAGTCGGAGACCCATGCGCCGAGGAATGGCATCAGATACAGATATGCTCCGTTGCCGATGCGGCGCAGCAGTACCATCAGGGTAAAGCCCCAGAGAATATACACAAGCGACAGAAATGCCATACCAGCCTGCTCAATGGGCAGCTTCCCGTGCGAGAACAGTGCGACGGTAAACAGAACAAACATCAGTACTGCGGTCATGGACGACAGCAGCATAAAAGCCTGCTCCGGAAAATAAAACGATGCAAACGGCAGACCAAGCCCGCACAGCACAGAAAAGCCTGTGATGATCCATTGCTTGTGCAGACCGATACAGCGCAGCATTTCAAAGCAGCCCATACCGGAAAACAGCGCGATCACAATCGGGAAAACGACCGTATCGGACAAAAATGCGGTCGGAACAAGGACAGCGGCAAGCGCTGCCGCCGTGAGAATACGAACCAGCATGATATCTCAAATGCCTCCTCAAACTCCGCCAAACCGGCGTTTTCTTTCATAAAAGGCCGCAACCGCAGCATCCACGGCTTCCTCGTCCATATCCGGCCACAGCGTATCGCAGAAATAGAATTCCGCATATGCAGCCTGCCAGAGCAGGAAGTTGGACAGCCGCTGCTCCGCACCCGTGCGGACGATGAGATCCGGCGGCGGACAGTGGGCGGTATACAGATTGGCCGAGATATCCTCCTCGGTGATCTCGGTCTTGCCCTGTGCGATCAAGGTGTTGACCGCATGCACAATCTCATCGCGTCCGCCGTAATTGATGGCAATATTGAGCGTCAGCGGATGATGCGCCGTTTCGCGCTCGAGCCGATCCATCAGCACCCTTACGTTTTCGGGAAAGACGGAGCGGTCGCCGAGGAACATCAGATGGATGCAGTAATCCTCCGCCTTTTTCAGTGCCGTGGCAAGATACTCACGGAAGATCCCCATGATCGCCTGTACTTCTTTTTCCGGACGCTTCCAGTTTTCGGTGGAAAACGCATAAACCGTGACGGTGCGGATCCCGATATCACCGCAGTAGCGCACGACCCGCTCAAAGGTCTTTGAGCCGACCGAATGTCCGTATTCACGCGGCATGCCGCGTTTTTTTGCCCAGCGGCCGTTGCCGTCCATAATGAACGCAATATGCTGTAGGCGTTCGTCCACTTGCATGTTAGCCATGAGATTCTCCATTGTTTACAGTTCGTTTCAAGTTCGTTAAAAATTGCGCCCGACAGAGAAACAAGGATGACACGCCGCCATCCCTGTTTTCGGGTCGAATTATCAGATTTCCATGATTTCCTTGGTCTTGGCTTCCGTGACCTTGTCAAGCTGCTTGACGTACTTATCGGTCAGATCCTGAACTTCCTTTTCAGAGGACTTCTGTTCATCCTCGGTCATGGAGCCTGCCTTCTTCAGTTCCTTGCACTTGTCGTTTGCATCGCGGCGGATGTTGCGCAGTGCGACCTTGGCAGCCTCTCCCTTCTTGGAGATGTCCTTTGCCAGTTCCTTTCTGCGTTCCTCAGTCAGCGGCGGGAAGGACAGGCGGAGCATGGAGCCGTCGTTCTGCGGGTTGATGCCGAGATCGGATGCCTGAATTGCCTTTTCGATTGCCTTGAGCGTGGTCTTATCCCACGGGGTGATGGTAATGGTTCTTGCGTCCGGAACGGAAACCTGCGCAACAGCGGTGATCTGTGTGGGAGAGCCGTAGTAATCGACGGTGATCTTATCGAGGACACCGGGGTTTGCGCGGCCTGCGCGGATTGACTTCAGTTCGTTTTCATATGCATCAATGCTCTTCTGCATCTTTCTTTCAAAATCCTTGACATCCAGTTTCATATCGGAAATACCTCCACAAAATAAAATTTCATACCCGGATACCGCAATCGTCCGTGTCCGGGATTCTACTATATATTTTACTATGAAATCCTTGATTTGTAAACAGATTTCTGTAAATTTTTTGGGAATTTTCAAAAGAATCCGAAAAAATACATCCCGCACACGCGGTACGGGATGATTTTTGTGTGGTTGGTGGGGTCTGCATACTTTACTGTCTCTCTGCAAGATAGATACTGACGCGGGACTGCATGATCTTCGTGACCTCCTCCAAGGACTTCACGCCGTTCTGCCAGTAGGACAGCTCTTCTGTGACGATCGCTTCCACCGTATCATCACTGCCCGCTGACATATGGCAGTTGTCAAGGAAGTACAGAAAGGCATCAATATCTCCCTGCGGCAGCTCCACACAGTACCCCAGCGGGTCGCCGTTTTCATCAAGTTCCGGGACGATCGGGACATCGGAGATGACCTCCGCCGACAACGGAACAATCGGCGGGGTCGTATCAAACGATATCGTCGGCTCACGCATCGGTGCGGCAGGGTCGCCGATGGCAAGATACCGCTCCGCCGCATAGGAATAATACCGGTTCTTTTCAAACAGAGCCTTGATGCCGTTGCGCGTCACGGGAAGATTTTCATGTGTATCTGCGCTCTGCTGTTCCGCACTGAACAGGAATTTTACAAATTCGATGCTGCCCTCCGGCACATCCGTATCGGCAAGCACCGCCAACCGTCCCGGTGAATTGACATACGCTCCGCCGCCGTGCTCCGACGGATAGCCGCACCAAACAAAGTCATTCTCCCCGAACAGAAGCCGTGCCATCATGACCTGCTCTGGTGAGTTTATCCACAAATTCAGATAGGACAGCCCGCCTTCGCGCAGACGTGCAGTAAGCGTCGGATTGGTATATCCCCATGTCCTGTCGGAATGGGCTGTCAGATATCCTACGGTCTGATCGAGATAATCCTCCGAAAATCCGTCCAGCAGCTCCATGACAGAACGGAATTTATCGCTGTCGTAGTTCGCCTCTCCTGCCGCAAGGTCAAAGAAGTCCATGATGCCGTTTTCATACAGATACTGCTCTGCACGCGGGTCGGAATACAGTACTTCCTTTCCGTCAAGGGTCATGACACTGTCGATGAAGACATCCCACGTCAGAAAGTCCTCTGTGATCTCCGGCAAACAGAGAAATGTGTATATCTGCATTGCCGTCGGTACGGAATACAGCGCATTTCCCCACCCGACCGCATCACGGACACAACCGAGCAGCTGATCGCCGATATACGGCGTCAGATCAAGAAACGTGTTTTTATCGTAGTAGTTATCCAGCGAAACACGCTGGTCAATCAGAATGACATCCGGGTGTGCGTCGTTCAGCATGCGGTCGGCAAGCATGGCCTCAAGCTGCTCCTGCCTTACACCGACAACATCAACATAATTGAGGTTGATCTCGTATTCCTCACTCTCTCGGTTGAACGATAGCACCGCGTCCCTCACCCAGTTGTTCAAGCCGTAATAGTCAAGGTCGATGACCTGCTTGGTATTTTCGTCGGGAACCATTTCGGTGTGGACATAATATAAATACGCCTCTGTTATACCGTTTTCTTCTTTTGTCTTTGTAACATAAAAATTCCGTTCGTCGATGATCCACACATTCGGCAGGAACAACCTGATTGAAACACCGCAATCGATCCAATTGGCAAGTCTGACAGGCGGGAGATTGTCACGGAACGCATACAGACCAAACATGTCATTGAGATATACATTCCCGTCCGCATCATAGAGCACAAACATATGATCCTTGTCTTCCGGAATACGAAGCGTGGACTTTGTAAACATCCTTTTATTCATATCCATGATCCTGCCGTCCGAGCCTTGATGAAATTCAGCCCAACGGTTATTTCCGAGATACTGTGCCATTGCCAGATAGATACCCTTGTCATTTGCTTTATTTCTGTATATCATGCATTTTTGCGTGATCTGTCCGGTCTCTGCCGTGAATTGTACACTATCCATCCGATTACCGAGATTGATCGCATAAACAACATTGCCGTCCTCGATCTCGCCAAGCCAGAAGTCTGTATGAAGATAATAATCGTCCCCAAGGCATTTTCCCAGCTCCACTTCGGCAATCACATCGCCCTGTGCATCAATGACCGCAAAATACTCTTGTCTATATTTCAACTCATATATAACAGCAAAATGTCCGTTCCGCATTTGGTGTGCATATAACGGGACAATACCGTTTACGCGCGGCACGGACACTTCCTCTGTTTTTTGTCCGTTTTCAAAGACCGAGAGATATGCCTCTTTTTCATTCTCCGTATTCCGACTTCCGTATACAAACAGTTTCCCGTCTTTTACATAAGAATTTGCATAGTTAACACCGCCGTCATAATTATATACCACATACTCCCTCACAAATTGATCGGGCAGAGAGTACGAGAGATCGACCATCGTATATTTCAGCGTATACGGAACAGAGGGCACGGAAACCGTACCCTCCTCTGTATTCGATTCAATCAATGCAAGGTCTGACGTTTGCGTTTCGGGCGCAGGTACGATGGTCGCCTCTGTGATCGCTGCTTGCGTTTGCGGTGTGATCGTAGGTGTCTGTTCCTTGCAGGAATACAAAAGACAACTCATGAGCACAAGGAGAAGCAGAAATACAAAAAGGGTACGTCTCATTTACATCATACCTCCAAAATTCACCGATTTTGATACATGCTCAAAAAATGATCTCTAAAACCGGACTTTATTTACTTGCACGCCAATAACCGCATACAGTACATCTACCATTTGCTGCATATGTGTGATTATAGAATGTCTCGGTTACATCATACACATCATACAATTTTAAATTTCATACCCGGATACCGCAATCGTCCGTGTCCGGGA
>JAFTLK010000181.1 GCA_017455975.1 Clostridia bacterium
CCCCCCCCCCCCCCCCCCGCCCTACGCGGCATTTATAACAGTCGAATACCTTACATTATCCCTTACCCCTTCGTTCCTCCTCTCGCAACGCCTTCCATGATCTTGCGGCGGAAGATCAGAAACAGTACGATCAGCGGCACGGAAATGACGACGACCGCCGCCATCATCGCGGGGATGTTCTCGCGTCCGAAGCCGTTTTCGCGGATCTCCTGAATACCTTTTGAAACGAGGAAATATGCTTCCTCGTCGGTGATCAGACGCGGCCAGACGTAGGAGTTCCAGCATTCGATGACCTTGAGGATCGTGACGGTCACGACCGTCGGACGGCAGATGGGCAGCATGACGCGCACCAGGTACTTGAGATCGGAGGTACCGTCGACCTTGGCCGCATAGTAAAGCTCATCCGGGATCTGTGCAAAGTTTTCCTTCAGCAGATAGATATAGAACACCGATGCCGCGGTCGGCAGGATCAGACCGGGGAAGGAATTGCGCAGATCGAGGTTTGTGATTGTGACGAAGTTGGTGATGATGACAAGCTCGTTCGGAATCATCATCAGCGACAGAAACAGCGTGAAGAGCAGATCCTTGCCGCGGAACTGCAGCCGGGAAAACGCAAACGCTGCGGGAACGATGATGACGAGCATGAGTGCGGTGGTCAGTACGGTATAGATGACTGTGTTGAGAAAATAATCGGCAAGCGGCACGGCAGTGAACGCATCGAGATAATTTTCGATGGTCGGGGAGGTTGGATAGAGCTGCGGAATGCGTTCTGCATTGTAGGAGCCGTAGCTTTTGACGGATGTCAGAAGCATCCAGTAGAACGGGAACAGCACGATCAGCGCCCACAGGCTGAGACCGGCATAAATGAAGCCGTGCAGGATCTTCTTGCCGCGCTCGGGTGAGGAGGAAGACTTGGCGTTTGCCTTGTATGCGGTTTGGTTTGTCAAAATTCCATCCTCCTTTAAGTATAGTGGACATGCTTGCGCGAGACAAGCAGATTGATGACGGTAATGGTCAGAACGATCGCGAACAGAATGATCGCGGCGGCGGAAGCATAGGACGGATATCCGCCGGAGTCGCCGTAGAGCATATCGTAGACATAGCCGACAATGGTGTTCATTTCTGCAGCGTTGAGCTGGGTGCCGAACAGGGCAACCGCATCGGAATACGCCTTGAATGCACCGATGAAGCCTGTGATGATCAGATAGAACAGCATCGGGGAGATCATCGGCAGGGTGATCCGGGTGAAAACGCGCATGCGCGAGGTTCCGTCGACGCGTGCGGCGTTGTAATAATCCTTTTTGACAGATGCGAGTGCCGAGGTCAGAATCAGGATCTTGAAGGGCAGGACGATCCAGACCGTGTAGACGCAGAGCACAAGCATCTTTGCCCACCACGGTCCGTCGATGAAGTCGATCGGGGTCATGCCGAAGACGGAGAGCAGGATGTTGATAAGACCGTCGGTGTATTCCGTCTTCTGGAATAAGATCATGAAGACGAGACCTACCGCCAGCGTGTTCGTCACATACGGCAGGAAGAAGACCGTCTGATAAAGCTCCCGCAGCCGGGTGATCGATGCGAGCCCGACCGAAATCAGAAGCGCAAGTCCGGTGGAGACGGGAACGGTGATCAGAACGAGGATCAGCGTATTTTTGACCGCCTGCAGAAAATAGGGATCATGCAGGACATAGGAGTAGTTGTATGAGCCGACGCCGAGGTAGGTCTGGGATGCGGTGTTGTAGCCCTCCTCAAAGGAGTAGATCAGAACGTCGACCAGCGGGTACACCAGAAAAACGCCGAGGAACAGAATCGCCGGCAAAAGGTACAGCCACGCTCGCAGGTTGTTTTTTTCCATATGAATTTCCTTTCATGGAGTGGAGATGGCGGTAATGGTTGACAGATAGGGTGATGGTTCGCACAGAAAGCCTTCCCTGGTGAGGGAAGGTGGATTTCGATGAAGTCGCACCGGCGATCTTCATCGAAAGACGGATGAGTCGTCGAGATGCCATCAAGTCTGCAAAGTATAATACAACAAGAAAAACACTTCGTCTGTGTTGTCATATCAAGCACAATCTTTTATACAGAAAAGTAACAGGAGAACGACTCGAATCCGTAGAAGATGGCAAAGCCATCTTCGGAAGAAAGCTCCGCTTTCTTCGTCACCTCTCCCTCACCAGGGAAGGCTTGGATGCGATCACCGTTATCTTATCTGTTACCCGAATCCGCCATCAACCCGAATACACCTTACATCAAAATCCAATTCTTTCTTCTGTAACCGTATCAAACAGCTCGACCTTATGCGGCTTTAAGCGGAAACGAACTGTCATGGACAGTCCCTTCACGTCATCCGCATCGACAATGGCGCGGATGGAGGTCGACTGGCAGGCAGGGTGTCCTGCGACAACCGAAACGTCGCGTCCCATGACCTCAATGGCGTTAAGTGCGCACTGCATCGGGCCGTCCGCATCGACCTCAAAGCCCTCCGGACGGATGCCGACGGTGACATCGCGGTCAGAGATGCCCGGGACCTCCAGCACACAGTTCTCGCCGAGGTACAGCTTGCCTGCGCGGACAGTGCCGGAGAAGACATTGATCGGCGGGGTGCCGAGAAACTTTGCGACGAACAGATTACAGGGATCGTTGTAGACATCCTGCGGCGCACCGATCTGCTGAACAACGCCGTCTTTCATGACCACGATCGCGTCGGAGATGCTCATCGCTTCTTCCTGATCGTGCGTGACGAAGATCGTTGTGATGCCGGTCTCGCGCTGGATCCGGCGGATTTCCTCTCTCGTCTGCAGACGCAGACGTGCGTCAAGGTTGGACAAGGGTTCATCCAGCAGAAGCACGCGCGGCATTTTGACGAGTGCACGCGCAATGGCGACACGCTGCTGCTGACCGCCCGACAGCTCTGCAGGCTTGCGGTCAAGGTACGGGTCGATCTGGACAAGACGCGCGATTTCCTCGGCTTTGGCACGCATATCGGCTTTGGACATCTTGTCCTTGCCGCGCAGATTGCCGAGCGGGAACATGATGTTCTCGGCGACGGTCATGTGCGGATAAAGCGCGTAGTTCTGGAATACAAGTCCGATGCCGCGGTGCTCGGGTGCAACATCGGTGACGTCGTCGTCGCCGAAGAAGATGCGTCCGGAGGTGGGCTTGAGCAGACCGCTGATCAGATTGAGTGTGGTGGATTTGCCGCAGCCGGAGGGACCGAGCAGACCGATGAGCTTGCCGTCCGGGATCTCATATGTGAAATCGGAAACGGCGATGACATCCTGCTTATCCTTTTTGTTGCGGTTCGGGAATGTTTTTGTGACGTGGTCGAGTACGACTTTCATGATAATCTATCCTTCTGAAATAATATGATAAGAAAATTATAGCACAACCTGTTCTCTTGTGCAAGGGTTTTGCGGCAATTTGCGCTGAATTTCGCAGATTTTTCGGCGGTGTCTGCGGCAAAGTTTGTATAGAATCAACTTTTCCCTTGACAAAGGTCTGCCGGATGTGTTAAGATAAAAGGTAAAAAGGGAGGGATGTATCTATGCAGCTTGCAGCGATTCTTGATGCCTGCCCGCACAGGGAAATCATCACAAAGGGCTGGTCATCCGACAAAAAGTACCGCATTTCGGACGGCGAGGGGACATCGTATCTGCTGCGTGTCTCGGCTCCGTCCACGCTTGCGGCAAAGCAGACCGAGTATGCGATGATGTGCAAAACCGCTGAAACGGGGATCCCGATGTGCCGTCCCATCGCGTTCGGTGTCACAGAGGAAGGGGTCTGCGCGGTGCAGGAATGGATCGACGGTGACGATCTTGAAGCCGTGCTGCCGGCAATGCCGACCGGGGAACAGTATCGGCTCGGTTATCTTGCGGGGGCATATCTTGCGAAGATTCATACTGTCCCGGCGCCTTCCGGCATTGAGGAGTGGGAGTCCCACTTCAATCGGAAGATCGACCGGAAGCTGTCGATGTATGCAGCCTGTCCGCGCAAGTATGCACACGGCGATGCGTTCATCGCTTTCCTTTCGGAGAACCGGCATCTGCTTGCCGACCGTCCGCAGACCTTTCATCACGGTGACTACCACACGGGGAACATGATGATGGATAAAAACGGCAATCTTGTCATCATCGACTTTAACCGCGCCGATTTCGGGGATCCGTGGGAGGAGTTCAACCGCATTGTCTGGTCGGCACAGCTGTCCGGCGCGTTCGCCTCGGGTACGGTCGACGGGTATTTCGGGGGCGAAGTTCCCGAGACCTTCTGGTATCTGATGGCGCTGTATATCTGCTCCAACACGCTGTCGTCCCTGCCGTGGGCGATCCCGTTCGGCGAGGATGAAATTGCCACGATGTGCCGACAGGCGGATGAAGTCCTTGCCTGGTATGACGGCATGACACGGGTGGTTCCGTCGTGGTATCAGACAGGTGCGGAGGTACGCAAATGCATTTGACCGAAACAAAGCGCGTGATCGTTATCGGCTGTCCCGGAAGCGGAAAAAGTGTCTTTTCGCGTGCACTGCAGAAGAAGACCGGGCTGCCGCTGTACCATCTTGATCTGATGTTCTGGAATGAAGATCGGACGACGGTGCCCAAAGAGGAATTCCGCCGACGTCTGTCCGCCGTTCTGCAGACACCGGAAAGGATCATCGACGGCAATTACGGCTCGACGATGGAGATGCGGTTTGCCGCCTGTGATACGGTGGTCTTTCTTGACTACCCGACAGAGGTCTGTCTGTCGGGTATCCGGGAACGGCGCGGGAAGCCGCGTCCGGATATGCCGTGGATCGAAACCGGGGAAGATGCGGAATTCATTGCATTTATCCGCAGCTATAACCGAAACAGCCGTCCGCAGGTGTTGGCACTCATGGAACAGTATCCGGACAAACATGTCCTTTGGTTTCACGAAAGAGACGAAGCGAATCGGTTTCTGGCTGAATAAAACAACAGCATCGTTGTGCGGGTATCCCTTGTGACGGCGGCTCCCGGCTGCAGCGAACAATGGTCCTTGCAAAAATGATGACCGGACATTTGCATGTTCCTGCAAATGTCCGGTCAATATCTTTTTTTGAATTTATTTTTGGAGTCGGATAGGGTGACCGTTACGGCTCCTGTGCGCTGTTTTCAGCCGTTTTCTTTTCCTTGCGCTTCTGCCAGCCCGCCCAGATCGGACCTGCGATGCAGATGGTGGAATAGCATCCGCTGATGATACCGAGATACAGCCAACGCCGATGGCAAACAGAATGAGGGAAACCAGAAAGAATTTTTTCCTGTTTTTATAAAACGGATAGATTTTGTCCTGCTGCCGGCCGTCGTCAAAATAGCGCGGCTTACAGAGCTTGGGGTAATGCCCAAGGGATTTCATCATCAGCTTGGAGGTTACAACGCCGCACAGGAAGTTTAAGACAACACCTGTCAGCAGAGAGTAGCCGAAGGAAAGCATCGTTCCGGAGCCGAAAATCATCAGGATAACCGCAACGATAATCACGGTAATGTTGCCGTCAAAGACCGCGACGACGCCGGGCAGAATGTTACCGTAAAGGTGGTACCTTTTCCGGGTTCACTGTCAAGTGTTATTTTTCCGTTGTGATATTGCACAGCATGTTTTACAATCGAAAGACCGAGTCCGGTTCCGCCGGTTTCCTTGGAATGGCTCTTATCCACACGGTAAAAGCGTTCAAAGATGCGGCTCTGATGCTCCGGAGGAATACCGATCCCCGTATCCTGAACCGATACGACTGTACGGCCATGCTCTTTTCGGATTGCAATCGTTACTTTGCCGCCCTCTGCATTGTAGCGAATCGCGTTATCGCAGAGATTATATATAATTTCGTAAACATAACGGCGCACACCCAAAATGGTTTGTGATGCTCCCTCGATATTGATCGTAATATTTCTCCTTGCAGCCGATGCGGTCAGAACCTCCGTGACTTCTTCTGCGACCTCCATCAGATCAACGGTTTCGGTTGCAGGCTCGTTGTCTTCATCAAGCTGCGAAAGACGGATAATATCGTTGATCAGATTCACAAGTCTGGAGGCTTCCAGGCGAATATTGCCGACAAATCTTGCAGTATCTTCCGGCTTGACAAGTCCGGTTTCCAGAAGCTCAGCAGATCCGATGATAGATTGCAGCGGTGTTTTCAATTCGTGTGTCACGTTTGCCGTGAACTCCCGACGGTTGCGTTCGGCAAAGGCACGGTCGCTGATATCAAACACAAGAATCACCACACCGAGAACCTTGTCGTCCGACACAATCGGATCGATCGTAAACTGATATTCGTTTCCTTGTCTTTCTTCGGTGTATTCGCTGTGGCTGCCCTCAAGCG
>JAFTLK010000182.1 GCA_017455975.1 Clostridia bacterium
CTATCCATGTTTACGGCTACGGGCGATTCGTGAATCGCCCCTACAGTTTTGGAGAATAACGCCGCACAGCATAAACATAATCCAAACACGAAGGAATAAATCAATATGAACCAATCACCGAACCGCGGGAACAACAGCCCCCGCACACCGCAAAGACAGCAGGGACCGCAGGTGCGTTCCGGACAGCAGACGCGTCCGTCCCAGCCGTATGCGCAGAATCCGAACCGACCGCCGCTCACGCCGCAGCAGATTGCTGCGCGCAGAGCCTATATCGCCCGCAGAAAGCGTGAGATCCGCCGCAACCGCATCATTTTAGGGACTGCGGCCGTGCTGATTTTGCTTCTGCTGATCTTTCTTGTGACCGTGATCATCCGCGGCATCGGCGCTGCCATCGGTGACGGTGCGGAGACAACCGGCGCTGAAGATACGGAAAACATCGGCGTGACCGATATACTCGACGGAAGCGGACTGTCGACCGACGGCACGCAGAATGCCGTCACGCCGGGACCGGGACCCGCACCCGAGCAGCCGACACAGCCTCAGGTCGATCTGTCCTATGACGCAATGGGATTTACATCTGACTTGAAGGATTATGAGCAGTACATGAATCCGACCGAGGAGCGCGATGATTATCTGATTCTTGTCAACGCGCAGAACGCCATTACTGCCGCCGATAAACCGGATGATCTTGTCGAGGTCACCAATACCCGAACCGACCGTGAAAAGCAGCTGATGCGCAAGACATCGGAGCGGGCTTTGCAGGCGTTGTATATTGAGGCATTTGCCGCGGGTATGATGTCACCCGACACTCCCTCCGGTTATCCGCTCTCGGTTACAAGCGCATATCGCAGCTATGAGACGCAGAATTATCTGTTCTCAAACTACACGCAGAAGGAGCTTGCCGAGCATCCCGGCTGGACAAAGGAACAGGCGGAAGCCGAAGTACTGACGTATTCCTGCCGTCCCGGTACGAGCGAGCACCAGACAGGGCTCTCCTGTGACATGCATACACTTACCGGCGCGGATGTCTCCTTTGCCGATTATGAACAGGCACAGTGGCTTGCCGAGAACTGCTGGAAGTTCGGTTTCATTCTGCGCTTCCCAAAGGATAAGGTCAAGGAAACCGGCATCTCCTACGAGCCGTGGCATTTCCGTTATGTCGGACGCTATCATGCGTATGCCATCTGGTCGCAGGGCTTGTGTCTGGAAGAATACATTGCACAGAGAAACGGGAATTGACATTTCAGTATGATGCGTAGGGCGGGGGCTTGCTCCCGCCTCTTTTTTGGGAGATGCTCCTCACACCAAGAACAGAAACGTCGCCGCAAATGCAAGCACCGTCCCGATAAACGCTTTCTTTGACTGCTTTTCGCGGAAGAAGACATATCCCGCAAGCGCCGTCAGCACGACCGATCCGCCGGTCATCATCGGATACTGTACCGATGCGGGCATCGTCGATGCGGCGGCAAGAAGCTGCAGCAGATACGACACACCGTTGCACAGTGCGTATGCCGCAACCGCTGCAATCAGCATCCACGGCTTGAAGGAGACATCGAGCTTCGGTCCCTCGCGCCGGAACAGTGTCAGCACGAAAAGTGCCGCGCCGGAGAAGATGCCGTTGATCGTGTTTGTCAGAAAGACAAAGGAATTGTTGTCGACGACCGGATAATGCCCCTCGATCTGGTGAATTTTGGAGAGAATCGAGACAAAGCCGTTCATAAAGAATACAAGCAGACACAGGACGATGAACAGCACCTGTGTTTTTTTGTCGTGTTTTTCTCCTGCATCCCGTTTTTCGGTGAGCGGAAAGATCATGGAGACAATCAGAAGCAGGACACCGACGATCCGCGCACCAAGCGACAGCGGTGACATCGTATCCGCATCCCCAAGGAACAGAAGCCCGTAGAGGAAAGGAAGTAACATCCCGCCGAGCATTAAGAACATCGTATACACCGCGAAGTTGCCCATCGAGAACAGCCGGAAGCCGAGCAGGGAATACCCCAGACACAGCGACGCAATGCCGACTGCACAAACAAACGAAAACGGCGTGACAGTGAGGGTAAAGCCGTTGATGCAGAAGAAAATTGCACCGGTGGCAAGTCCGGAGAGGGTCGTGTATAATAGCGATGTCATGATTCCGGAGCCGTTTTTGGACTGATAGAACTTGTTGACGGAGAACTGCAGTGCCATCAGCACAACGGCACACAGAAGATACAGATAGTAGATCATCGGAGATGTCCTTTCAAAAAAGACGTTTTCGGGGGGATAGAAAAACGGAGATATTTATAATAGTATACACCAAATGGCAGCATTTTTCAATAGAAAAACGGTAAAATTTCGCAATTGACCCTGAAATTTCAAAAAGCCTTGACATAACGGGATTTTTATGCTATACTATATCGGTTTGATTGAAAGCCGCTATGATATATTGAAGATAACAGGAGGAATACTGTCATGAAAACGTGTGATATCGTCATTGTCGGTGCGGGACCTGCGGGTATTTTTTCAGCACTGGAGCTGCTGCGTGCAGATGTGCCGTACCGCGGAAAAATCATCATCGTCGAAAAGGGTCAGCCGATTGAAAAGAGACGCTGTCCGAAAACAGTCACGCGCCAGTGCGTGGACTGCAAGCCTTACTGCCATATCACAACCGGATTTTCCGGTGCTGGTGCGTTTTCCGACGGTAAGCTGTCCCTCTCTGCAGAGGTCGGCGGCGTTCTGCCCGATCTGATCGGCTACGATTTCGCACAGGAAATGATTGAATATACCGATAAAATCTATCTCGACTTCGGTGCTGATCCGCACGTTGAGGGAGTTAGCAATCCCGAAAAGGTCAAGGAGATCCGCCGCCGCGCCATCAATGCCGGACTGAAGCTCGTCGACTGTCCGATCCGCCACCTCGGCACGGAAAAGGCACAGGAGCTTTACGGTGCGATCCAGCATTGGCTCATCGAACACGGCGTTGAGATTCTGTTCGGCTATGAGTGCAATGACCTGATTCTGGAGAACGGCAAGTGCCGCGGCATCAGCGTCAGCCATTCTGCGGGCAGAGAACCCGATTTTGAAATTTCCGCACGCCATACGATCGTTGCAACGGGACGCCGCGGTGCGGACTGGCTGGAGCGGCTCTGCAACGAGCATCACATCGCACATCAGCCGGGTACTGTTGACATCGGTGTCCGCGTTGAAGTCAGAAACGAAATCATTGAGGACATCAATGAGGTGCTCTACGAATCCAAGCTGATCGGTTATCCCAAGCCCTTCAAGAATAAGGTGCGCACGTTCTGTCAGAACCCCGGCGGCTTTGTCGCACAGGAAAACTACGACAACAATCTGGCGGTCGTCAACGGTCATTCCTACAAGGAACTGAAATCGCAGAACACAAACCTCGCCATCCTCTGCTCCCATAACTTTACCGAACCCTTCAACCAGCCGATTGCATACGCGCAGAAGGTCGGCGAGCTGACGAATATGCTCGGCGCGGGTCACATCATGGTACAGCGCTTCGGCGATATCCTTGATGGCAAACGTACCTGGCAGAAGGAGCTTGCGTTCTCCAACGTCAAGCCGACGCTGCCCGATGCCGTCGCCGGTGATATCACAGCGGCCATGCCGTACCGCGCGATGACGAACATCATCGGCTTCATTCAGGCGGTCGACCACGTGGTTCCCGGCTTTGCGTCCACCGAAACACTGCTGTACTCCCCGGAATTGAAGTTCTACTCCAACCGCGTCAAGATGGATACCGATTTCCGTACCTCCATTGAAGGTCTTTTTTGCCTCGGTGACTCCTCGGGATGGACAAGAGGTCTGATGATGGCATCTGTCATGGGTGTACTGATGGGCAGAAAGATCCTGCGCGATGAAAACGGCCTTGTATAAAAAAATATAAAAAGATAAGGAATACGAACATGAACAAAAGAACAATTTCGATGATGCTTGCACTCCTTACCGCTGCCGGAGTACTTTCCGCATGCGGCGATGCCGGAACGGGCGAAACCAAACAGACAAACGCTTCCACAACCACTGCGGCTGTGACCGATGCGGAAGAGGTCGTCGAGGACAACGGACGCTCCGGTGTCAATGACACGCTTCCCACCGATCTCGACCTTGGCGGTCAGACCGTGCGCTTCATGGTACGCGCGGGGGACCTCGATACCTCCTCTGAATTCATCGCCGAGGCAACCAACGGCGAAATCGTCAACGACGCGACGTTTGCACGCAACCAGGCAGTCGAGGAACGCCTCAATGTCAAAATCGAATATCTTCCGGTCAATACCGACCGACACAGTGACATCAACGGCGATATCCGAAAATCGGTCACAGCAGGCTCCGACGATTTTGAGTTGTGTGCCAATCACGCAGCGAAAAATACACAGATCATTACCGAGGGAATGTACCTTGATCTGAAGTCACTGGACTATCTTGATTTTTCACAGCCTTGGTGGAATCAGACGTACATGGAAATGACAGACTTCAACGGCTGCAGCTATACCGCATTCGGTGAACTTTCCCAGACAATGATTTCCGGTACATTCTCCATGTTCTTCAACAAGACCATGTTCCGGGAGTTTTACCCGGATGAGCCCTCCCTTTACGAAACGGTCAATGCAGGGCAGTGGACGATCGAAAAACTGATTTCCTACTGTACACCGCTATACCGTGACCTCAACGGCAACGGTCAGGCAGATGAAGAAGACCGTTACGGTCATTTCTTCACAAACACAAAGACTCTCGGTGCCGATTCCTTCACAGGCGGCGCAAACATTAACCTGGTTGTCAGGCAGGATGACGGTTCTTATGCTTTCGGCGGTGCAAATGAACGTGCATCGAAGTTCTATTCTCTGATGGACAAGCTGTTGTTTGAGGACAACAATACCTGCAGAACGCCCGACAACAACGAGGATGTCTTCAATACGATGAAGAACGGACAGACGATGTTCACGACATGGATGCTGACCGGTGTCAACTATCTGCGTGACATGGAAGACGACTACGGTATCATCCCGATGCCCAAGCTCGACGAAGCGCAGGAGTCCTATACGGCATACTGTCATAACGGTTCTTCGGTGTTCGGTATTCCCACAACAGAAAACGAACCCGATAAAATTGCGGCATTCATGGAAGCAATGGCTGCCGAAACCTATCGCGTCGTCACACCTGCTTACTTTGAAACGGCACTCAAAGGTAAATATTCCCGCGACTCGGAAACCTCGCAGATGCTGGATATCATTGTCAGCGGTGTTTACCTTGACATCGGATACATCTACGGCAGCAGCCTCGGAGCACCGATTGACAAAATGCGCCAGGTTCTGTCCTCGTCCACACAGTGCGAAAAAGCCATATCAACAATGACCAAGATCGAAAAAAGTGTGATTTCCGGTATGGAAAAGATTATTGAAAAATACGAAGCACTGGAATGATTCCGTGCAATAAAAAAGAGGATATACATCACATGAACAAAAGAACATTTTCCATGATGCTCGCAATCCTTGCCATTGCAGGTGCAGTATCTGCCTGCGGTGATGCCGGGGATGCAGAAACCAAAGAGTCAAACGCTGTCGGTACCACCGCGGCTGTGACCGATGCCACTGACGTCGTCGAGGACAACGGACGCTCCGGTGTCAAGGACACGCTTCCCGCCGCTCTCGACCTTGGCGGTCAGACCGTGCGCTTCATGGTACGCGCGGGGGACCTCGATACCTCCTCTGAATTCATCGCCGAGGCAACCAACGGCGAAATCGTCAACGATGCGACCTTTGCACGCAACCAGGCAGTCGAGGAACGCCTCAATGTCAAAATCGAATTTATCCCGCAGAATGTCAACCGTCACGGCGGTTATACCGATACCATCCGCAAGTCTGTCACCGCAGGCTCTGACGACTTTGAAGTGTTTGCAGACGGTCTTTACAATACGATTCCTCTGACGATGGAAGGCATGATGCTCGATCTGCAGTCGCTGGAGTATCTCGATTTCAGCCAGCCGTGGTGGAATCAGACCTTTATGGAGATGACGCAGTTCAATGACAGAAATTTCCTTGCAATGGGTGAGCTTTCCCAGACAATGATTTCCGGTACCTTCTCGATGTTCTTCAACAAGACCATGTTCAAGGAATATTATCCGGACGATCCGACGCTGTACGAAACGGTCAACGCAGGGCAGTGGACGATTGAAAAGCTGATTTCCTACTGCACACCGCTGTACCGCGACCTCAACGGTAACGGTCAGGCAGATGAGTTTGACCAGTACGGTCATTTCTTCACCAATGAAAAGACCCTCGGCGCGGACTCCTTCACAGGTGGTGCCAACATCAGCCTGATGCTCAAGGAATCTGACGGTGTCTATGTATTCGGCGGACTCAACGACCGCGCGGCGAAGTTCTATTCTCTGATGGACAAGCTGCTGTTTGAGGACAACAACACCTGCAGAACGCCCGACAACAACGAGGATGTCTTCAATACGATGAAGAACGGACAGACGATGTTCACGACGTGGATGCTGACCGGCGTCAACTATCTGCGCGACATGGAAGACGACTACGGTATCATTCCGATGCCCAAGCTCGATGAAGCGCAGGAGAGTTATACCTCTTACTGTCACGATGCATCCTCCGCGTTCGGCATTCCCACAACAGAAAGCGATCCCAATACCGCCGCAGCTGTGCTTGAAGCAATGGCTGCCGAAACTTACCGCGTTGTCACCCCGGCTTACTTTGAAACGGCGCTCAAGGGCAAGTATTCCCGCGACTCCGAAACCTCAAAGATGCTTGATATCATCGTTGAAGGTGTCTATCTCGATGTCGGTTACCTGTTCGGCAACAGCCTCGGTCATCCCATCGACCGTATGAGAGCCATTCTCGCATCGTCCACAAACTGCGATAAGGCCATTTCCACAATGACCAAAGGCGAGTCGATGTACATGAAGAACATGCAGAAAATTATTGAAAAGTACGACGCACTTGATTAACCGAAAAAAACAGCGGTCTGCTGCATGATAAAAATGCGGCAGACCGTTTTGTATGATATTGTTTGTTTTAATCCTCGTATTTTTCGATGTATTTGTCGATGAGCTTCTGTGCACGCTTGGAGGAGGACGCAATCTTTTTGACGAGGTTATTGGAGTGTGCGGCGACCATGTCGCTGATGCTGCGGTCGATTTCGGTGATATCCAGCTGCCAGTCAAAGTCGTACTTTTTGGAGGCAAACATCAGATCGACCGTTGCAAGGGAGTCCTCGTCGCGCAGAATCTTTTCGTCAAGGAATACATCGTAGAACGCCGGTGTCAGCGTGAACATCGATTCATACGCCATGGCATCGGTGATGAGCGCGGTGATATGCGGATCGGAAACGGTGGTCGGGATCGTGACAGGTGCCGAGCCGCCGGTGACGGTACAGCAGTACTGCTTCTGTTCTTCGTTCCATTTCGGGATCGGCAGAAGTCCGAAGTCGGATTCCATGTCACGCATATTGACCGTCGCGCCGAAGTTGCCGACCCAGAACAGGGCACGGTTTTCACGGAAGGTACGGTCAACGAGCTTGCCGTCGTCGCCGAAGGTGTTGTTGACACGGTTGCTGCCGCGGATGATGACACCGGGCGTGGAAATGGCAAAGTCGACATAGTCCATGAGCTTAGTCATGACATCCTCGGATTCCCAGTTGGACAGATAGCTTTCGGTTGCATTATCGTAGATGACAGTATGCATATTCGCGCCGACCGCCATGAAGTAAGGACCGTCATCAAAGGTGATCATGCCGTAAAGGTCATAGGGTCCCATCTCACCGTCACCGTTTAAGTCACTGTAGATGTCCTTAGTACGGTTTTTCATCAGCTCCCATGTCCAGGTACCGTCAAGAACGTGCTGATAGAAATCGTTGTAGTCATTCTTTGCGGCAAGCTCCTTGTTGAACATGACGCACATCTGGGACAGGTCGTCCTTGATGGTGATGGCACCGGTTGTGACGAACTGTTTGCCGTAGATGGCAAGCTCACGGATCGGCTGATCCCACCACGGTGCGTCCAGATGCAGCTCCGGCATATCGGAAAGGTTGGAGAACAGACCGATGGCGCAGAGGTCCGTTGTCTGGGACATGGAGTCGATGATCATGATATCGGTAAAGTCGTCGCCCGCCATGATTGCTTTTTTGGCAACAAGATCGTCTTCCTCTGCCGTCAGCAGACTGATGGTGCAGTTGTACTGCTCCTCAACGGCAAGGTTGCGCTGATAGATTGCGTCGTTGATCGTATCGCCGTTTTCTTCATCGGAGTCCCACTGTACCTGCCCGTTGACAAGGACACTGCCCTGATCGACGGTGACGCGGAATTCGTAGCCGTTTGTATCCTCGGGAACAGGCGCGATGTCGGCGTACTGGGCACGCAGAGGATCAACGGTAACAACCTCGGTGGTTTCCGTGACGGCATCCGTCTTGTCAGGCTGCTTCTGACCGGATTCATCGGAGCCGCAGGAGACGATCAGACCAATACAGAGCAGGGCAGCCAGCCCCATGGTAATGCGTCTTTGATTGGATGTAAACATGAGTACCTCTCAAATCTTAAGGAACCGTACAGTTTCTCTTTTTTCTATATTTTAGCATAATATCCTATGGTTGTCAATACAGGTATGACGATTTTGGCACGGATTTACAAAAAATAATTGCGATATGACCGGAAGTCCCTTTTGCGCAAAAGAAATTTCCGAAATCCTATTTACAAACCTGACAATATCGGGTATAATAACAAGTATCAAGTATAAAAAAAGCGAGGAAATCCAATATGGCTGAAAAGAAAACCCTGCACATCATCCCTCATTCCCACTGGGACAGAGAATGGTATCTGCCCTTTGAAACCCACAGAACGCGGCTTGTCAAGCTCTTTGACACGCTGATCGATCTGATGGAGAAGAACCCCGATTACACCTACTACCACATGGACGGTCAGTTCGTCGTCATTGAAGACTATCTGGAGATCCGTCCGCAGATGAGAGACCGTCTGCTTGCGCTGATCAAGGCAGACCGCATCCAGATCGGTCCGTGGTACATTCTGCAGGACGAATATCTGACCTCCGGTGAGGCAAACGTCCGCAATATGCTCTACGGCATCAAGCTCTGCCGGAATTTCGGTGCTGATCCCGTCATGTCCGGCTACTTCCCGGATGCATTCGGCAACATCTCGCAGGCACCGCAGATTCTGCGCGGCTTCGATATTGACAACGCGATCTTCGGACGTGGTCTGAACGACATGGGTGCGGACAACGTCGTTGTCAAGCAGAACGGCATCACCAAGAGTGAAATGCTGTGGCAGTCACCCGACGGCTCCGAGGTCATCGGCATCATGTTCGCAAACTGGTACTGCAACGCAATGGAGCTGCCGACCGACAAAGAAGCTCTCGCCGCAAAGCTCGAAAATGTTGTCCGCGGTGCAGAACGCTTCGCAACGACACCCGAGCTGCTCGGTATGAACGGCTGCGACCATCAGCCTGTACAGGTTGACCTGACGGAAGCCATCGCACTTGCAAACGAAGTACAGGATGAGGTTGTGGTCAAACAGTCCAACTTCAAGGAATACGTCGATCTGATCCGTCCGTACCGCGATACCCTTGCTGCATATCAGGGTGAGATCGCCGGTCAGCTGACGACAGGACGCTGTCTGCTCATCAATACCGCCTCCTGCCGTATGGACATCAAGCAGGAGAACCAGCGCGTGCAGAACCTGCTGGAGCGCATCGCAGAGCCGCTGAATGCCTATACTTTCATGTACGGTGACAAGTACGATTCCGACTACTATCTCTATGCATGGCGCATTCTCATGCAGAACCACCCGCACGACTCCATCTGCTCCTGCTCGCACGACGATATCTACGATGAAATGATGACGCGCTTCCAGAAGTCCGGCAACACAGCACAGGCACTGCGCGATGCATCCCTTGACTATCTCGCCGCAAACACCGATACCACCGCAGGTGCTGACCGCAACATCCTCGTCTTCTCCGCAGAAGCAGGTGTGGGCATGACCGAGATCGAAACCAAGGTCGATTTCCCGCTCGGCACAACCGATATGATCCACATCGAAGATATGCAGGGCAACGTCATTCCCGCCGACATCAAGGCACTGGGCAGAACGTTCACCTACACGCTCCCCGATGACCGTTTCCGCCAGCCGACGTTCGTCGATCGCTTTGAAGTCAAGATGCAGATTCCCGCCGACGGCTTCATCGGTACGAGAATGTTCAAGGCTGTTCCCGGTGCCATCGACCGCAAGACCGCTGTGACCTATGAAAACGGCGTCCTTGCCAACGAAAAGCTCTCCGTCGCGTTTGCTGAAAACGGCACCTTTACCGTCACCGAGATCGCAAGCGGACGTGTCATCGGTCCGTGCAACCTCTTTGAAGACGTCAAGGACGGCGGCAACACCTACAACTTTGAACCCGTCGAGGGCGATATTGCGCTTCTCACGGACAACGCAAAGGCAGACTATACCGTCTCCGTCGGCGCATACGGCATCACCGTGACGGCAGATATCAAGACCGAACGCTGCGATATCACCGCAGCTGTCACGCTGACAGAAGGCTCTGAACGTGTCGATGTCAAGACCACCGTCGACAACCACGCGGAAGACCACCGTATCCGTGCGCTGTTCTGCAGCGACATCAAGACCGATATTGTTTACGCCGCAGGTCAGTTTGACTTGGTCGAGCGCAATATCAAGCCGGCTGAAACCTGGATCAACCCGTTCAATACCCAGCGCGCCGAGCAGTTTGTCATGCTCTGCGATGACCGCGGCGGCTTCCTCTGCGCACATCGGGGCTTAAACGAATACGAAATTCTGCAGGACGGCAGAAACACGATGGCGCTGACACTGTTGCGTTCTGTCGGTGAGATCGGCGACTGGGGCGACTTCCCGACGCCGAAGGCACAGTGCATCGGCCGGTATACCCTTGAATATGCGCTGATTCCGTTTGCAAAGGATGCAAAGGAAGCGGCAGTTTCCTCCGCGTATGTCTATGCATCCAACGCACTGTCTGCTGTCGATACCGGCTGTCACACAGGCTCCATGCCCGCAGAAAATGTTCTCGTGACACTTAGCGACCCGATGCTCCGTCATGCGGCTCTGAAGCGTGCAGAGGACGGAGAGGGACTGGTGCTCCGCCTTTACAACATCGATTCCGCCTCCCGCACCGCATCCATGACCTTTGCGGACAGCATCAAGGCCGTCTATGCATCCGAGCTTGACGAACGCATGGGAGATGCACTTTCGATGGACGGTCACACCGTTACCGTCACCGTTCCCGCAAAGAAGATCGTCACATACCGTCTGAAATAATTCTGTTATTGCGATACGCTCCGTGTATTCAGCGCGGGGCGTATCTCTTTGCTGTACCTTTGCCGATCTGTTAAATTTTTAATTAAAGCGTGATTCATTGACATAATAAAATTTTTATGGTACAATAGATACAGAATCGTATAATGGGAAAATGTGGTGCTTTTGTACCAATATATTCCGAATATGAAAAAATGTGATATACAGGTTCGGGAGGTTCCGATCATGGCAGATGCAAAAAAGATCATTTTTGACACAGATCTCGGCGGTGATTGTGATGATGTCGGCGCGGCAGCCGTTCTGTGCAATCTTGCGCGGGCAGGTGAGGCGAAGATCGTTGCCGCAACCTACTGCATCGGCAATCCGTGGGGCGGCTGGTTCTTGAAATATGAGCTTGACTTCTTCGGATTCGGCGATGTTCCGGTCGGTGTATTAAAGGACGAGGGCTTTATGTGGGAGCCGAACTACGCAAAGTATTCGCGTCCGTACTGTGAACGGATGAACATTGCAACGCCGGAAATGGACGATGCTGTCCGTGTTCTGCGCCGTGCGCTTGCCGAAAACGGCGGTGTCCGCGATATCACGCTCGTTGCAGTAGGACCTCTGCGCAACATTGCCAATCTGCTCGCATCCGAACCCGACGATATTTCACCGCTGACAGGATATGAGCTGATCGAGCAAAACGTCTCGGAATTTGTCACGATGCTCGGCAACTTCACCTCCGCCGATGCGGTCGAGTGGAATGTCCTCATGGATATCCCCTCCGCGCGCCGCTGTGTTGCCGATATGCCGACCACCGTTGTCTTCTCCCCGTGGGAAGCCGGCGGCCATATCATTACCGGTCAGCGTCTTGGGGAAGTTCCCGAGGATCATCCTGTCCGCGCGGCATATACGCTGTATGCCGACGGCAAGCACCACACCCGTATGAGCTGGGATCTGGTCACGGTATACTGTGCCGTGCGCGATACCACGCCGCTTTACCGCAGAGAGCCTTTGCACGTCACTGTCAACGAACGCGGTGTCACCTTGCCCGAGGACGGCGCTGATATGCTGCGTCTTGTGCAGTGTGCAACCGATGATGAGATTGTCGATGCGCTCAATGCGCTGATGCTTTGACGAGTATGAAGGATCAAAACGGATTTTTCCGCATAATAGTGCTGTTTCAAGTGTATTCCGGTGCGATTGCCTCCCTTGCAGTCCCACCGCTGCTGCTCGGCTTGCTTGGAAATTACCTTTGCAGAACGTGCGGCTGGCATCGTACTTGGATGGCAGTGCTGATCTTCGCAGGTCTGTTCATCGGTGCATACTCCGCTATCCATTTGTTAAAAAAATCGGTAAAGCTCACCTCCGCGCGCTCAAGGATAGAGCGCGAAGGTCTGTACCGTATCCATCATGACAACAACGTATCAAACGATCAAACAACCGGGGGAGAACAAAAATGAAAATCAAAAATGCCGCTGTTCGAGAGACAGTGCGGATCGCAATCGGAGAAGTCGTTGTTCTGCTTCTGATGTATATTGTGTTTTTTCTGGTTGATCGCTTTGACCGATCGGTTGTCCTTGGCGGTTTACTCGGCGCATTCTGCAATATCCTGTACTTTTTTCTGATGTGCATGGGGCTGAACAGTGCACTGGCACAGCCCGATCAGAAAAAACAAAAAAAAAGCATGACAGTTTCCTATTTTCTCCGCTTGGTGGTGCTGGGTATCGGTATTGCCATCGGCTTGAAAATGGACTGCTTCCATAACATTGCTGTTGTTGTACCGGTTCTGATGACTCGCCCGATCATTGCCGTGTTGGAGTATTTTCGCATTGGCATCAGTGAGGAGTCTGTTCCGTCGGCTGCGGTGCAGCAGTGTCAAAACGAAACGGACGGAGACTGGGACGATTGAGCCCGGACTCTGACGGTACATGGGAAAGGGGGGAATTTCAAAACGGTATGAACGGTCCGAAAATATTATGGACAATTCCCGTGTTCGGCGGTGTGACCATCACGGAAACGACGCTGACCTCGTGGATTGCTATGGCGATCATCATGATTGCTGCATGGTTTCTGTCACGAAATCTGTCGGTGGACAAGCCGTCCAAGCGGCAGATTGTGCTGGAAAAGATCATCGGTATGCTTTATGGCATGGTAGAGGGTACAATGGGCAAGCATAATCTCCATTTTGCACCCTACATCGGTGCGCTGTTCGCGTCCTCCATTGTCGGTACACTGCTTGGTATGACCAATATTCTGCGTCCGGCAACGGCAGATCTGAACACGACGCTGGCATGGGCTCTGGCAACCACTGCGCTGACATGGTTCTTTTCCATCAAAAACAGCGGTTTCCTTGCATGGCTCAAGAGCTTTGCAGAACCCGTCGCTGTGATGACACCGATGAACATCATCTCGGAAATCGCAAATCCGATTTCCATGTCGTTCCGTCATTTCGGCAACATTGCAGGCGGTCTTGTTATGACAACCCTGCTGTATCAGGCATTGGCGGCACTGTCGGCGTTTGTTCTGCAGTGGATCCCGGTGAAGCTGATCAATACAATACCGATCTTTCAGCTCGGTATTCCCGCGTTTTTATCCATCTATTTTGACCTGTTTTCCGGATTCGTCCAGGCACTTGTTATCAGTATGCTGACAATGGTCTATGTCGGCGGTGCCAATCCGCCGAAAGAGGAATCCGCAGAAAATACGTAATTTCAAAAACAAAAAATTTATCCATGGAGGTAATTACAAATGGAAATGGCAGATGCAATCGTAAAGGCAGCTTGTGCGCTCGGTGCAGGTTTATCAATGGGTCTGGGAGCTATCGGCCCCGGTATCGGTGAAGGCAACGTCGTCGGTAAGGCTCTGGAGGGTATGGCAAGACAGCCCGAAATGTCGGGTACGCTCCGTTCTACCATGATTTTAGGTGTCGCAATGTGTGAATCCACCGGTATTTACTCGCTTGTTATCGCACTTCTGCTTCTGTTCGTATTCTGATTGACACAGGCAGAACGAGGATTGGAGAAGCAATATGCCGGAATATCAACCTTTTGTAACCATCGATGTGTGGACTATGATCTTTGCATGGGGAAACCTGATTATTCTGTTTCTCTTTCTGAAAAAGATCCTGTTTGTTCCGCTGAAAAATATCATCGATCAGAGACAAAAGCAAATCAAGGATATGTATGACGAGGCGCGCACCGACAAGGATGCCGCTGCTGCCATGCGTGTCGAATATGAGCAGAAGCTCGCCGATGCCAGTGCCAAGGGTGAGGAAATCATCCGCTCGGCTACGGCACGCGCTCACAAGCAGGAGGAGGAGATCATCCGCGAGGCAAACGAAACTGCCGCAAAGAATCTCCGCCGTGCTGACGAGCAGATTGAGATGGAGAAGAAGAAGGCTCTGAACCAGCTCAAGGACGAAGTCTCGTCGATGGCTGTGGATATTGCATCCGCTGTCATTGAAAAGAATCTTTCGGAGGAAGACAACCGGGAGATGATTGACCGATTTATCGGTCAGCTCGGAGACGAGGGATGATCGCCGCCGAAGAATACGGACGGGCGCTTTATACACTGGCAAACGAAGATGGCGGAGACGCATCTGCACATGCGTATTTACAGACACTGCAGCAGATCGATACGCTTTTGTCTGACCAGCCTGCGTACCGTACCCTGCTTGATACCCCCGCGCTCCCGACCGACGAGAAGCTCGGTCTGATCGACGCAGCCTTTGGCGGGTGCGAGCAGAACATTCTCAATTTTATTAAAATTCTCTGTGAAAAACGTGCTGTATTCCAGCTGCATGCATGCGTGGATGCGTATGCGAAACTGTATCGTGAACAGCACGCCATGACCGAAGCACGCTGTGTATCCGCATATCCGATGACGCAGGAACAGACCGAGGCACTCCGGGCTAAACTCAGTGCCATGACCGGCAAAGATGTTTCGCTCATCTGCGATGTCGACACGGCGCTGATCGGCGGTATGGTCGTGTATGTGGACGGAAAACGCCTTGACGGCTCAATCCGTGCACGTCTGGATGCATTCCGGCAGGGACTGGAAGAAACCATTGTTTGAAGAAAGGAGATAACTTTTGCCTGGCAAGAGTTATGATCGAACTATGCAGCTGAAAATAGACGATATCAGCAAAATCATTGCCGATCAGATCAGAACCTACGCCGCAAAAACAAAGGAAGACGAAATCGGATATGTCATAACGGTCGGTGACGGTATCGCAAAGGTACACGGTATCGAAAAGTGCAAGTCCAATGAGCTTCTGAAGTTTGAAAACGGCTCCTACGGCATGGCGCTGAATCTGGAAGAAAGCTTTGTAAGCGTTGTTATGCTCGGTACCGACGTCGGTATCAGCGAGGGCAGCGTTGTCACGCGCACCGGTGAGGTTGTTTCCGTGCCGGTCGGTGACGGCATGATCGGCCGTGTTGTCAATGCGCTCGGACAGCCGCTTGATGGTAAGGGACCGATTACGGCGGCAGAGATCCGACCGATCGAAAAGAAAGCTCCCGGTATCATCGAACGAAAATCCGTATCACAGCCGCTGCAGACCGGCATCAAGGCAATCGATGCCATGATACCGATCGGACGCGGACAGCGAGAGCTCATCATCGGTGACCGACAGACCGGTAAAACGGTCATTGCCACCGACACCATCATCAACCAGAAGGGAAAGGATGTCATCTGTATTTATGTTGCCATCGGTCAGAAGAATTCGACCGTTGCGCAGCTTGTCGAGACACTTTCCGACAACGGTGCGATGGATTATACCATCGTTGTTTCCGCAACGGCATCCGAAATGGCGCCGATTCAGTATATCGCGCCGTATTCCGGTGTTACGATGGCAGAATACTTCATGGATCAGGGTAAGGACGTTCTGATCGTTTACGACGATCTGTCCAAGCACGCGGTCGCATACCGTGCGCTGTCGCTTCTGATCCGCCGTCCTCCGGGTCGAGAAGCATATCCCGGCGACGTCTTCTATCTGCACTCCAGACTTCTGGAACGTGCGGCAAAGATGTCCGACGAATACGGCGGAGGCTCAATTACAGCACTGCCGATCATCGAGACACAGGCAGGGGATGTTTCCGCGTATATTCCCACCAACGTTATCTCCATCACCGACGGACAGATCTTTTTGGAAACCGAGCTGTTCCACTCCGGTGTCAGACCGGCAGTCAACCCCGGTATTTCCGTCTCCCGTGTCGGCGGTTCGGCACAGATCAAGGCCATGAAAAAGGTCTCCGGTCCTTTGAAGCTGCTGTATTCGCAGTACCGCGAGCTGCAGTCGTTTGCACAGTTCGGTTCCGATCTGGATGCCGATACCAAGACGCGTCTGGAACAGGGAGCGCGCATCGTCGAAGTTCTCAAGCAAGACAGAAACGCGCCGCTGGATGTTGAGCTGCAGATCATCATCATTTATGCTGTCACGCATAATATGCTGACAGAGATTCCTGTTACGGATATCCGCCGCTTTGAACAAGAGTTGTTTGACCATGTCAGGACGCTGCATCCCGAACTGCTTGCGTCCATCCGTGAAAAGAAGGTCATGGACGATGCAATGGAAGCTGATATCACGGATGTTGTCAAGGAATTCATCGCAGCGTTTCTCTGCAAGCCTGCGGACAGCGAGGGATAATCGATGGCCGGAGCAAATATGAAGGCCATTAAGAGCCGCATCAAGAGTGTCGACGGTACAAGACAGATCACAAAGGCTATGGAGCTGGTTGCATCCTCCAAGCTTCGCCGCGCAAAGCAGCAGGAGGAAGCGGTCAAGCCCTATTACCGGATGCTGCTTGATGCCATCCGCGACATCGTGCGCATCGGATGCGAACGGCATCCGCTTCTCAATGCGAAACCGGATGCATCTGCGACATGTTATGTCGTTATAGCCGGTGACAGAGGTCTTGCCGGCGGCTACAACAACAACCTGTTCCGGCTGGTCAGGGAACAGATCAAAGATGGTGATGTTGTGATTCCCGTCGGTAAGAAGAGCCTTGACTATTACGGAAAACAGCAGAATGTCATTCTGACGCGCGATTTTCCGTTATCGGCCGATGTCGGTATTGCCGAATCGCACGAGATCGGCGGAATCGTTTGTGATGCTTTCCGTTCCGGCAGGATCGGCCGTGTTGTCGTAGCTTACACAGAATTTGCATCAATGCTGTCACAGGTGCCGAAAACGCTCGAGCTCCTTCCGCTGGAACGCGAGATTCTGGAGGCAGATGCGCAGATTCAGGCGGAGGAAGCTGCAGAAAAACCGAAGCTGACCCCGGATACCATCTTTGAGCCGACTCCGGAAGCTGTTCTCGGTCAGATCATCCCGCAGTATATCTCCGGTATGATCTATGGCGCGGTTTGTGAAGCATCTGCATCGGAATTTGCCGCACGCAGAACCGCTATGAACGCTGCAAACAAGAATGCAGATGAGATGATCGCGACGCTGACGCTGAAATACAACCGAGCACGGCAAGCGATGATCACGCAGGAAATCACGGAGATCATTGCGGGTGCAGAATCCATTTGATAAATATACTTTAGAAATTCCAGAAAATTCAATTGAGAAATATAAAAGGATTTTAATAATATGCAGGAGCGAAGCATAGGCAAGTTGATTCAGATCATCGGGCCGGTTCTTGATATCCGTTTTCCCAACGGTCATCTGCCCGACCTTCTGAATGCCATTGAAATCAAAGACGGCGACCGTACCATCGTATGTGAAGTTGCACAGCAGCTGGGTGACGATGTGGTGCGCTGTATCGCCATGAGTTCCACGGACGGCCTTGTCCGCGGTATGGATGCCGTGGATACGGGAACCGGTATCACCGTTCCTGTCGGCGAATGCACGCTTGGCAGAATCTTCAATCTGCTGGGTGAGGCGGTCGACAATCAGCCCGATCCCGTTGATCCGGAACGCTGGTGCATCCACCGCGATCCGCCGCCGTTTGAGGAACAGGAATCGAGAACCGAGATTCTCGAAACCGGCATCAAGGTCGTTGACCTGATCGCACCGTACGCAAAGGGCGGTAAGATCGGTCTGTTCGGCGGTGCAGGTGTCGGCAAAACCGTCCTGATCATGGAGCTGATCCATAACATCGCAACCGAACACGGCGGTATTTCCGTCTTCACCGGTGTCGGCGAGAGAACCCGTGAGGGCAACGACCTTTACTACGAAATGCAGGACAGCGGTGTTATCGACAAGACAGCGTTGGTATACGGGCAGATGAATGAGCCGCCCGGAGCACGTATGCGTGTCGGTCTGTCGGGTCTGACGATGGCGGAATATTTCCGTGACAGAGAAGGACAGGACGTGATTCTGTTCATCGATAACATCTTCCGTTTCACGCAGGCAGGCTCTGAGGTTTCGGCGCTGCTCGGACGTATGCCGTCCGCCGTCGGTTATCAGCCGACACTGGCAACCGAAATGGGCGCACTGCAGGAGCGTATCACATCGACCAAGAAGGGTTCCATCACCTCTGTTCAGGCTGTTTATGTCCCGGCGGATGACCTGACTGACCCCGCACCCGCAACGACATTTGCGCACCTTGACGCAACGACGGTTCTTTCCCGTGAAATCGCATCACTCGGTATCTATCCGGCAGTCGATCCGCTCGAATCCACATCGAGAATCCTTTCTCCCGATGTCGTCGGTGAAGAACACTATGCGGTTGCACGCGATGTTCAGCGTATTCTGCAGCGCTACAAGGAACTGCAGGACATCATCGCAATCATGGGTATGGATGAGCTTTCCGATGAAGACAAGCTCGTCGTCAACCGCGCGAGAAAGATCCAGCGTTTCCTGTCCCAGCCGTTGTTTGTCGCTGAAAAGTTCAATGGCTTTGACGGCAAGTATGTCCCGATCAAGGAAACCATCCGCGGCTTCCGCGAAATTCTTGACGGTAAGCACGATGATCTTCCCGAATCCGCCTTCCTCTATGTCGGTACCATCGATGAAGCGGTTGCAAAGGCTCGCAGCGCACAGGCGCAGTAACCGAAAGGAGCAGGGACTTACATGGAACACATGAAACTGCATGTCGTAACGCCGGAGGGGAGTGTGTTTTCCGGTGAGATCCGTTCCGTGATCGTCCGTACCACGGAGGGTGACGTCGGTATACTGAAAAATCACACGAACATGGTTGCAGCGATCGCCTACGGGATGCTGAAGATCACCGCCCCGGACGGAACTGCGCGCATTGCTGCCTGCATGAACGGTTTTGTCAGCGTTGAAGCAGAAAAGGTCAGAATCATTGCGACAACCTTTGAATTTGCCGATGATCTCGATCTTGCGCGTGCACAGCGGGCAAAAGAAGAATCGCAGAACCGACTTGCCGATCCTGCGCTGACCGATGATGAACGTGCACTGGCAGAATCACGTCTGCGCCGTGCCGAAAACCGCATCCGCGTTTATGAACTGAATCAATGAAAAAAACGGCATCGCCGCTCTGTTGATGAGCGCGATGCCGTTTGATTATTGAACCTCTAATTTTTGATCAGATAAGATGACCGATGGCATTGAGTGCATCAAATCCTTCGTCGGTATACCAGTTAAACGTGATTTCCTCGCCGTTCAGCATCCACTTGCGCGGGCAGATGTCGTTCATCCAGGAAACGGGAACGAGCAGATCCTCCTGCTTGGAATTATACGCAAACGCTTCCTTGATTTCGGGGATCATCGTTTCGTCTGCAACGCCCTTGGCGCTGGACATGAACAGCGGAGAACCGGAACGGGACAGCGCTTTCAGCCAGACACGATTCTGTTCCCACGGCACAGCGGCGGTCAGACCGATGCAGTCAGCGTCCGCCATGTAGAACGCACGGTTCTGCATCATGCGGAAGGCGAGTGTGTTGACACCCATCTTGCGTGTGCGGTCCCAGTAGCGACCGGACGTATCATCACCCGTACGGTTGACTTCAACAAGACCTGCGCACAGGTGAGAGAACGTGTTGCAGCCGATGATGACAGCGTCACCTGCCGCTTCACGGATCGCGGTATAGAAGTCGATGACGATCTCGGCGGAGGTTCTCGTGCGGTCAGCAAACGCCCAGCCGTCGTTTGTGATGGAGGTGCCCATCGACATACCGTAGCTGCCGAACATATCGACAGAGGAGTAGTCGTGCTTGATCAGTTCGTAACCCCAATCGACGAGACGCTTGGTCGTTGCTTTGACGTAATCGCGGACAGCGGGGATGGACGGATCAAGGTACGCCGCATCACGGGAGAGCTTCCATTCGGCGGGAATCGACGGATCGAGGTCATGCAGCAGACGGATCCAGATGCCCGGCTTGACGCCTTTGGCGCGCATCTCGTCGGCAAGCGTCTTCATATCGCCGAAGTTTTTGTTGCCGTGATCCCACGGACCTGCAGTCGGATTGTCGTGCCAGCCGTCA
>JAFTLK010000183.1 GCA_017455975.1 Clostridia bacterium
GAATTTGTCGGACGCATTGCGCTCGATATGGGCTTCAAATACATCATGGGCGGTTTTGTCGCGCGGTTCAATGTCTGGGATGAGCCGGAGCAGTTTCTGCTCTGGGACAGAGACATCGGCGTGACCACGCAGGAGGGTTACCGTCAGCTTAAAATCTATTTCACGCGCGCGTGGGAATCGGTCGTTCGATGCGGCTGGCAGGAGCACTATATGCAATGCCTTGTTGATGAGCCTCAGTTCCCCAACAGCCTGTCCTACCGTGCACTGTCCGGCATTGCCAGAAGCCGGATGCCCGGTGTGAAGATTCACGATCCGGTCGAAACGACAGAGATCGGCGGCGCGATCGATGTCTGGGCAGTCAAGCAGGCGGTTTACGAAAAGTATCTCGATACCTACCGCGCACTGCAGGAACAGGGTGAGGAAATCTGGCTTTACACCTGCGGCTTCCCGGCAGGCAAGACGATGAACCGGATTCTCGATCTGCCGCTCACCGTTTCCCGTCTGCCGATGTGGCTTTGCTATCTGTATGACGCAAAGGGCTTTCTGCATTGGGGCTATCATCTGCACAATCCGGAGGGACCGCGCGAAACCTGTTACCGCATCGAGGACGGCCGTGCCTATCCGCCCGGAAACTCGTTCTGCGTCTATAACGGTTGTGATTTTAATCCCAATGATAAACGCCCTTATTATGCGGTGAGAGGGCATCTCCAGCGGCTTGGCGCGTATGACTATGAGCTGTTTTACCTGCTCGGACAGCGTGACCGAACGCTGGCGTGTGACATCATCCGCTCGGTATGCACATCGTTTGATGACTATGATCCGACGGCGGAGGCACTCGATCACGCAAGAATACAGCTTTTGAAAGCGCTTGGATAAAAAGATAAAACCTGCCATCGCCATCCATGGTTTATGGAATGGTACGATGGCAGGTCGTTTTTTCAGATTGTCTGGACAATAGTGATATCTTCGTGTTCGATTTCGGCATATTTCATGCCGGAAAAAGCTGATAACGCTGCGATGACGTGGACAAATTCCGGAATACGGTAGTTATGCAGGATAACGGTCGTGTGGTTGTCGACGACAAATATCTCATCGGTTCTGATAATACCGCAGTCAGTGCAATCATCGATGCAGATGGTAGAAAAATTCATATTCCCGCGGCGGACACTTACTCCGACAAGATCAATGCCGTCGGGAGACTCCACAACCTTGTGGAAATTACCGCAAATGATTTCAGTTCTCATAATCTTCCACGCTGATGCTGACCTTGGCGTCCGGATTATCTACATCGACAAGCGGCCCCGTCATGCCTGCATCCAGCATTCCTTTCATTGCATCGATCTGCTCAAATGCATCTTCGCCGACGAGATTTCTGAGCGTATCGGTTTCCATGGCTTTTTTGATTGCTGACACGGGAAAACGTGTGGTAACTTTCGTTTCGCCCGTGCATACCTCGATCAGTACAATTCTGCGATCGATGATTTCGGGTGTTGCTTCTTTTACTTCCGGAATCTTCCGTTCTTCTCCAAAAAGTTCATCGACTGTCACACCAAGTTCTTTTGCCAATGCCTGTATACCAAGGATGTCAGGATAAGATGTGTCACATTCCCATTTGCTGACAGCCTGTGCGGTGACAGACAACCGCTCTGCCAGCTCTTCCTGGGTCATCTGCTTCTGTTTTCTGAAATACGCAATACGTGATCCGATGGTGTTCATAATGTACCTCCAAAAGATAGTAAATTTCATTCAAAGCGCTTTGATGGTAATATTATACCATGTTTTTTCTCGTGTTTACACCGACAGACAGTTGTTTTTTGCGTTTTTGCACAACTAACTGTTGTGGATGCGATATATCAAAAGAAAATGGAGTACCGTTGCAGGCAACAGCACTCCGTGAAATGAATTGTCAGATCCCGATCGGTTTGTCGGTATGCAGGGCTTCGCGGTAGGACGGAATGTCGGTCAGTTCCGCGGCGGAAGCGATACAGGACAGCACCTGATTGGTAAACGCTTCGGTTCCGATGGGCGTGTAATAATGCACCGCGTCGGAATGTGCTTCATCGGGAAGCGATGCGGAAATGGCGTAGAGATCATTGACCGCAAAGCCGTATTTCGATACGACTTCCACAGCGGCGGCGTTGTAGGCTTCGATTTCTTCATTATACCGCTTGAAATCGGCACTCATTTTCTCGGACTGCACGGCGGTGGAGGTCGCAAAGATCACCTTTGTATCCGGAAACAGCTTTCCGATACGCGCACAGATGCGGTCAATGTAGTAGGCATAGATTTCCACGGGCGTATGCACATCCTCGCCGAACAGCCGCAGGCAGTCCCACAGCCCCGCGTTCCAGTGCAGGACATCGACATGACCGCCGGGAACAAGACTTTTGTATTCGTGCAGATACCGCAGGACATACGACGCAAAGCGTGTGTTTTCCTCTGGGAAATAGACATTTGCGATGCCGTCGAGCGTTTTTTTGACGGCTTTGTCGTATCCGATGCGGATCGAATCGCCAATCAGAAGTATATTTTTCATCATGTGAAATCCTTTTTGCTTGTTTTCCATTTATGCGCGGACAACAACCACCAACCCGGTATTCCCCGGCAGTGTAACATCGAATCCGCCGTCGACCGCAGCCGCAGTACCGCCGTGGATGGTCAATACCTCGGAGAGGGTATAGCCGCCACAGGAGATGTGTGCTGAGCGTTCTTCGGGCGAGTAGTTCATGACCGCCAGAATCCGTTCGTCCGCCGACTTGATATGCTCGGTGACGCAGACATACGGGGAATCCGATTTTGCGGTTTTCTCGGAATTGCGCAGATCGCACGCCGCATAGAAGCGGTACAGATCGCGTGCGCCATCACCCGAAACGATACCCGCATGACAGCCGGCATCCGATTCGATCGGGTATGCGCAGAAATACACTTTACCCTTGCCATATTCGTTGACCGTCAGCGCGGGATTGCCGTCATCAGCATAGGCAAGCACCTTCGCCGTTGTGACTTCATACTGGTTCTTGATCTCACTCCACATATCAGCCGTTGTACCGTCTGCAAAAGTCACGCGGTCGCCCTGCGTTCTCTGGCGGCGGGTTTTGACCTTGACGCCGGTGTAGGAGGAGAACGGCGACATCAGCGCGTTGCCAAGGGAGACATACAGCGTGGCACCGTTTTCCACACGGCGGAGAATTTCAGAAAGCACGTGTCCTTCAATCGCCGCAAGACCGCAGAGGTTGGGCAGCATATAAACAGGCGACTGGGGAATTTCATCCAGATGCCATGCATAGGTGATGTCAAGTCCCGCCTGCTTGCCGAGGATGAACGCGCCGTAGGCAGTTGCCCACAGGTCCTGTCCGGCGGTCAGAATACAGACGGCATCCTGTAAATATGTCGGGAGTGTGTTGCCCGTCTCACCGTCAGCACCCGTGATGCCTGCCGAGAAATTGTCCGCAAAGTCGGCAAATTCCTTCATCGAGCCGACAACGGGCTTGGGAGAACCGTCGGTGTGGAACAGCCCCAGCTCGCGCTCGACCGCATCCCAGTCATACGGCGTGTGGGTCAGAAGCTCCTGCTCGTTTGCGCACCACCAGACAAAGCCGCGCAGATCGTGTGCCCACGTTGAGAAC